>DFGB01000070.1:0-38996 GCA_002371135.1 Verrucomicrobia bacterium UBA3761
ACGATGTCGTCGCGCATCGGCTGGCCGTCGCCGGGTCCGCCGGTGAAGAAGAAATCGCTTTGGCGGTTCACGATCTCCACGCGGTCGGGGAACGTGCGCATGATGGCGTATCCGATATCGCCCCAATGGCCGGTCGAGGGGAGGCCCACGAACGGCTTGAGATGCTGCGGCGCCCAGCCGGAGTGGATGATGTCCCTCGCCCATTTGTGCCAGTGGCCGTGGATGTGGCCGCGGCAAGCCTCGGACTTGAGCAGCAGAGCGCCGAGGCCCACCTTGTCCTCGTCCGGCTTGTGGTGGGCGCACGTGAGCACCGGCTTCGTCGAGGCCTTGAGCGTCTCGGCGAGCCATTCGCGCTGGGCGTCGTCCAGCTCTCCGGGCTTGGATTTTTTGAACTTTTCGACTTCCAAGGCGTTCAGAGTATCGAGCATCAGCAAGTCGACGTGCGGCAGTTCTATCTTCGAGACGATGCGCCCCGGGACGAGATAGGACTTTGCATACTCCGGCCAGACGGAGAGGAAGTTGCCGCGCCGGTCGTGGTTGCCCATGCCGAGCGTGAGTTTGATGCCGGCGTCGCCAAGCGGCTGGAGGATCTCGTGCGCGAGAACGTAGTCCTCGCGCTGTCCCCAGTGGTAGGCGATGTCGCCGAAGCATACGACGTTCGCAGGCAGAGGGTCGAGCGCGAGAATCGCCGCGACGGTCTTTGCGAGGAATTTCTCTTCGTAGAGATGGGTCGGGACTTCGCTTTTCAGTCCGTTCACATGGAGGTCGGATATAAGGACCGCGAGGTTCGGGTCGAGGGTCTTCTTGTTGCCGCTCGCGGCGGCCGGCGGCAATGGCGCCGACCTTCCAGCCATCACGCCCCCGACGGCGGCGGCGAGCCCCGTCAGAAACGTCCTTCGTGTAATTTCTTGGTTCATGGGTTTCGCTAGATGGGCTAGGTGGGCTAGGTGCTCTAGGTGCCGTTCTATTTCAGAATAATCATCATGCCCGGGGTGAGCGGGCGCTCGTCGCCGCCGCCGTCGAGGCGGAAGTTGCCGGAGGAGCGGTAGTATTTCCCTTCGACCTTGTCCCACAGCGCCTTGCCGCCGGTAAGAGGATCGTTCACAGGCGTTAAATCCCGCACGAGCTCGTATTTCCCGTTCGTCTTCGTCCAAAGTTTCAGCGAATAGACGCGGGCGCAGGAGAAACTGTCGGCCTTGCCATTGAGGTTGCGCGCGAAAAGATAGAGCGGGATGCCGAGATTCATAGGCCCGGAATAATTCCGCTGTGTTTCGCCGAGCCGGGTCCGTGTATCGTTCGAATATTCTTCGAGGACAAACGACTGATCGCCATTGTCGAGGCGAGACGAAATCCTGTATTTTACTCCAGCGCTTGGAGTATGATAGACGTCGCTCCCTTTAGTAAGTCTGGGCAGATCCTTGGCATAACCGATACTGTGCGCAGGCCAGGCATTATACAGGAAGAAGCGCGTGTTCGCATTATCCCCGGAAGTCGCAAGCCGGGCGCCGACGAATACATCGTCGTCCGGCGCCGTGCACCATTCCATCACGGTCTCCATTTCGATGCCGTCGTTTGCCGGGACGCCGAGGTCAATGTAGTCGACTTTACCGTCGGATTCGACGTAGTCTATGCGCTTCGTCGGCGCGGCCGCCTCTACAAGCACGTTCGTGACACCGCCGACTTCCGACTCGAGATCGAACGGGCAATCCTTTTCACTGCTGATTTTGCCTTTCAGTGGCTTGTAGACGCGCTCGGTAACCTTGTCGTAAAGCCCCGCATACACTACGCCTTCCGAATTGGTGGCTATGGCAGGAACGAAATCGCGCAAAAGCTCATCGCCGTCCCAGATCTTGGTCGCATAAAGCGTCGCCTCGACAGGAGTGGAGAAATTGTTGTCGTAGGCGCGGTGGGTGGCAAGGAGCGAGAGAGTGTTCGTCGTGGCCATATATGCGGAGCCGTAATCGACGCCATCCTTGAGAACTTGCACCGCCGCGCCACCATCCGTACTGACGGTCATGGACTGCGCGCCGGGCGTAGTATCGGTCTTGATCACATAGCGCTTGCCTGTTGCCGGTGCTACGACATTAAGATCGCCTTTCCCTAACAATTTGCCGGTTGCAAAACGGAATGCACTCTCGTATATATAAGCCATGAACAAGCGGGTGTCGCCGGAAGTTTCGCGGCAAGCGAGGATGCCGCGGTCGGATCCCAGAGCCTGAAGCGACACCTCGACTTCGCTCTTGAGGCTACTCTTGCCCCAAACCCACGTATTGAAACACTGGTAGGTATCGTCTGCGCCGTCGGACGTGAGCGACTCCACGAGCGCGAGCGGCCTATCGAGAACGGCGCCGGCGACGAGTTCGTTTGCGGCATCATAGTAGAACATCTTGTTCACCTTGTCGTAAAGGCCTGTGTGCCCATCCTTGCGGGCCGGGAGGAAGTGGCGCAGGAGTTCCATATCGCCGGTCGTAGAGTTCTTGTTCTTCTTGAATATCTTGCACTCGTAGAGCTTGGCTTTTGCCTTCCAGTTCGCGGTGCGGCCGTAGTTGCAGGCGAATAGATATAGATTCAAATTGAGATTCACATCGCCGTTCTCGGCATATTTCGCCAGGTCGCCCGTGCTGAATGTCTTGGCCCCGTTCTGGTACAAATCCATGGTATCGGTCGAAGTTATGTCCGAAACTATCTCGCAACGCTGTCCCTTCACAAACTCGAACGTCCCGCTTGGATTGCCACGCTGCTTGAGACCATAGCCGAAGAAAGGTTTCTTATTGTAGATATGACACAGGAAAATGCGGCTTCTATCGTCGCTTGAGCTTGCAACCGTGGCAGCATCCAGCATCGAAAGGTCGGTGTTATTCGCTATATCAGCCTCCCATGAGAAATCTATCCTCGCCTTCAGGCCGGTCTCGGCGTTCACGCCTGTATCGATATACTGCGTGCCCGTCGCCTCGACATAGTCGAGATACGCATCAGGTGCGCCGAGAAGCGTCGCGGTAGCGGCCGATGCCGTCGCCGAAATGAGAATGGCGGCGGCAAACAATACCCCCCATAAACGAACGGCGCACGGCTTGCTGGTGCTGGAACAATGTTTCATATGAAGAACCTCCTTGCTCTTTTTGTTTATGGCTGTCAACCATCTGCATAAAATTATACCATCTTCCGCCACGTGTTTACAATGTGAAATGATTGCATAATGAGCAACAATTTCTTATACAATCGGCGCACACTAGCACCAAGGAGGCGCGGCTTTAGCCGCGCATAGCCGAACGAGTGAGGTGCGCGGCTAAAGCCGCGCCTCCTTGGCGCTTCAGCCACAAAAAGTCACAGTTGTCACATTTCAAGCGACAGCTATGGGTTCCAAAAGCGACAGCTGTGGGTTCCAAAAGTCACAGCTGTCACATTAAAAGTCACAGCTGTCACATTAAAAGTCACAGCTGTGAGATTCGCGACCGACAGGTATGCGTTGGCTGTTGACAGCCCAGGCTTTGATTTGGTAGAATTATACTTGATGTACTTCAAAGATGTAAACACGCGCCACGTTCTCGTCTGGATTACGCCCGCGTACCAGCCGCGCCTCGCGGGAATTGCGCGCTATGCGCGGGAGAACGGCTGGCATCTGACGATACTCGACCGGATCGCCCGCCGGCCGGTCGGATGGAGCGGCGACGGTGCGCTCGTGACGATGCGGGACAACCCCGAACAGATTGAATTCGTAGAATCCTTGAGCCGGAACAAAACTCCGGTCGTCGATCTCACCTACAACCACCCGGAATTGCGCGTGCCCCGCGTAAGCGGCGACCATGAGGCGATAGGTCGCATCGCGAGGGAGTACTTCGAATCGAGGCACTACCGCAACTTCGCGTGGTTCTCGACGACATGGCAAAACGTCCACAAACTGCGCTACGACGGCTTCTCCGTCAAAGGCGGCGCTTCCGGGGCGGGGTCCGTCGCGAGGTGGGTGCTTTCGGAAGAGGCGCCGCCGGACAGGCTCGACGATTTCGGGTGGTTCGACAAATGGCTCGGCGCGAAAATAAAGGCCGCCCCGAAGCCGCTCGCCGTGCTCGCCTACGACGATGCCGACGCCGCGCGCGTGCTGGAAGCGTGCGTAGCCGTCAACGTCTCCGTGCCGGAGGAGGTGGCGATACTCGGAATCGGCGGAGACCGGCTGATCTGCGAATCGCAGGTAGTGCCGCTTTCGTCGGTCGAACACGACCAGGGGCGCACTGGCTACGAGGGGGCGAAACTCCTCGATGCGCTCATGCGCGGCGGAAAGGCGCCGGCATCTCCCATTCTCATCCCTCCGAGGCGTATCACGGAGCGTGCTTCGACCGACTTCACGGCCACTGCAAGCCCCTACGTGCAAAAAGCGCTCGCCTACATCCGGGCAAACCTTGGCAAATCATTCGGGCTCGAACAGCTCGCAGAATCCGTCGGCGTATCGCGCTCGACCCTTGTGCGCATTTTTGCGAAGGAGGTAGGCAGATCGCCCGGCGAGGAAATCACGCGCGAAAGAGTGGAATTCGCGAAAAAACTCATGTCCACCGGCTCCTATTCGATGGCGGAGGTGGCGTTCAAGGCGGGTTTCTGCAATCCGCCCTACTTCTCGAACATCTTCAAGCGCCTCGTCGGCGAGACTCCGCTCGGGTGGACGCGCAAAGCGGGAGGGCCGCGCTTGTCGCGATCGAAATAGAAAGCGGGAGGGCCGCGCTTCAGCGCGGCCCCTTTTGCTCACTTCAACAGCACGTCGACGGCTTTGGCGAAATTGCGGTAGTCGTAGATTACGATGTGGTCCATGCCTTTTATGCGGACATGGCTGTCGCCTCCGCCATCGGCGAAATCATCGCCGATGAATACGACATCGTCGGCGGTAAAGCCGTTGTCGAGCGCCCAGCGGACGGTGGCGTCGTATTTATTATACTCCTTGCCGGCGAAATCGAAGGAAGTCGAGCCGCCGATGTAGACGGAGAAATCCTTGAATATGTCGCAAACTTCGGCATACATGGCGCGACGCTTGCGGCGGTCCGGGTCGAAGGCGACCTTGTGCTCGGCGGAGGGGGCCGTGCCGAGAAGTCCGAACGTGACCATGCCCGAAGCGTGGAATTCGAGCGGTTCGCCTTCGTATTGCGTGTAGCCGTATTTAGCGCGCAAGGCGTCGGTCTTCTCGCGGAAGAAGGCGCGGTCGACCGTATTGGTGACGGCCTTGACGATCCTGAAATTGCCGTCCGCCGCCTTGGCGATCTGCATGCCGTAGTTGCCGACGATATCGATGGGGTAGTCGCCCATCTGATGGTATATGCGCGGCGCGTTGCCGGCGCCTATCATGACGCACTTGTATTTGGCGTCGAGCGCCTTGAGTGCGGCCATGTTGTGTTCCGGTATGGGCGAACGGTGCTGGCAGAGCGTGGCGTCGAGGTCCATCGCGACGACCTTCTTCGGGCGGCCGGCGACGGCGCGGGAGAGGAGGACGGGGTAGTCGCTCGTCACGCGATCGGCGCCCTTGGCGGCGAAATCGTCATAGTCCGTCTTGGACTGGCACATCCAGAGGCACACGGTGAGCCCGGCCGAATGCGCCTCGGCGACGGCTTCGGACGAGGTCCCCTTCCCGAGCGCGGCGATGCTGATGCAGCCGAGCGCCTTCGCCTGCTCGATATGGCGCGATTGAAGCGCCTCGCCGACGATGAGTCCGCGCGGAGCGGATGGCGCGACGCGCTGCATCGTCGCGAGAGTATCGACGCTGAACGCGGTGAGGGCGTAGGTGCCGCTCTCCATCATGCGCCCGGCGAGCGCCGCGACCTTGGCGCAATACTCTTCGAGGACGGCCGGGGTGTAGAACGCATCGGGCTTGGCCTTCATCTCGATCTCGACGAAGACGTCGGTCCGGCCCGCAAAGAGCGCGAGGACCTCTTCAAGCGAAGGGACGCTCTCGGAGCACGCCTGCAGGCGGCACGCCTTGACCTCGGCATACGTCATTTCCTCGATCGTCCCCTTGCCGTCGGTGGTGCGCCCGACATTCGCATCGTGCATCACGACAAGCTCGTGGTCGCTCGTGAAGCGTATATCCAGCTCGAAGCCGCGTATGCCGCATTCGAGACTGCGCTTGAAGCCGCCGAGCGCGTTGTCGTCGTATTCTCCCCTGCCGCCGCGATGGGCCTGCACGAGCGGCCCGGCCGCGTCGAGCCTCAGCGCCGCAAAAGAAGCGACCAACACCGCCGCCAAAACGGCGACTTTGCCAAACAACTTCGATACTTTCATGACTGCATTTCTCCTGATGTTTTTTCGACTACTTCATCCATGAGCCCGAGTTCGAGCGCGAGGTCGAGCCCGAAATACCTCGCCCGCATGTACGGCACGCCGCGGAAGGTCTCGCGGAAACGCTCCGGCGTGATGCCGATCTCATCGAGCCGTGTCGGCGCGCAAGCGAGGCGGAGCTTTTCGCGGACCTCTGCGAACGGCAGGATCTGCGAGCGGATGCGCACGGAGAGGTCCGGCCACGCGGTTTTGAGAAGCTCCAGCCGTTCGCGCAAAAGCTCGCGGGAGGGAAACTTCTTGGAATACTCCTCTTCGGCTCTGCGGATATGCGCCTCGCGCGCGCCGAATATCGCCGGGAATGTCGCTTTCACCTCGTCGAACGACGCCGGCCAGTTCGCGACTACGCGTTCGACATCGAGGTGCGCAAAGTCGAACGCGAGAAGGAACTCCAGCACTGCCGTCGAGGCAAGAGTGCCGATGCCGACCTTGAAACCGTGGGAGACGACCTTGCCGTTGTACGAAAGGTTCTCCATGTCCCAGTAGTGCGAAACCTGGTGCTCCGTCCCGCTCGCCGGACGCGAGGAGCCCATCGCCTGCATTGCAAAGCCGCTCATAACGAGCCCTTCGCAGAGTTTGCGCACCTCGCGTTCGTCGCCGCTCGCGGCGCCGGCGGGGTTGGCGAGCGCATCCTTGAGCGATGCCTGCACGAGGTCCCAGGCGAGCGGGTGTATGCGCTCTGAGCCGATGGCGTCGGCGAGGATCCAGTCGGCGCCGGCGGGGATTTTGGCCATGAGATCGGCGTAGCCGCTCGCAGTCATCTCGACCGGGGCGCGGGCGGCGACGGCGCTGTCGACGATGCAGCCGAGCGGCGCACGGCACGAGAGGGTTTGCTTCATGCCGTCCTTCGTTATGGCCGCGCCGTAGGCGGTGTAGCCATCCATTGAAGCAGCGGTGCCGACGACCATGTACCGCTCGCCGAGCTCGTCCGAGGCGCGCTTGACGAGATCGTTCACCGTGCCGGACCCGACGGCGACCGGCGCGGCGCCGTCCGCCTCGCGCAACCTTTCGCGCACCTCTTCCACCTTCTCGTACGTCGCGTGGAAATCCTCGCCGCCGGGCGCGATCACGTACTCGGCGACCTCGACGCCGGATGCGGCGAGACGAGCGGCGACGCGCTCGCCCGCGACGGCCCGGGTGCGCGGATCATGGACGACGATCGCCCGCCGCGCCGCCTGGAACAGTTCGCGGAACATCGCCGGTGCGCCGTCCGCCGTCCCGGGGCCTATCACGCACGCCTTCGTGTCCGTGGCGCTCTTCAATGCTTCTTCTATGCTTGCCATGTCGATTTCTCCTAACCGTTTTATACCAGCATTATACCATATCCGGCGGGCGAATCTCAATAACGATGCGTTGCAATTTTACCTATTGAAATTACAAAATCGCACTTGACCCAAAGCGAGGTGAAATGGTATACTTTGGGAAATAAAGTTGAAAAGTTGAAAAGTTGAAAAGTTGAAAAGCTCTCTGCGTCTCTGCGATAAAAAAAAAAAAAAAAAACAGGAACGCTCCGAACACAAATCGAAGAATCGAAAAATGAAAAAGCGGCATGTTCTAGTATACGTCTCTCCGGCGAACCACGCGCGGCTCGCCGGCATCGGGCGGTGCGCACGCGAAGAGGGCTGGCAACTGACGATAATCGACCGCCTCGCGCGCCAGCCGCGCGGGTGGAAAGGCGACGGCGCGCTCGTGACGCTGCGCGACAACCCGGCGACCATCGCGCTCGTCAAGTCGCTTAACAGATCCGCCATCCCCGTCGTCGACATGTCGCGCAACGAACCCGAGGTCAAGGTGCCAAGAGTCAGCGGCGACCACTTCGAAATGGGCCGCCTCGCCCGCGAGCATTTGAACGAACGCAACTACCGCAACCTCGCCTGGTATTCGACTTGCTTCCTCAACGTCCATCGCCTCAGGTACGAGGGCTTCGCCCAAGGCGACAATATCGCAAGGTGGGTATTGAGCGAAGCGGTCGACAGCGACCGCCTCGACGACTTCACCGTCTATGAAAAATGGATTGCCGCGAAGGTGAAAAAAGCCCCCAAGCCCCTCGGCCTGCTCGCATACGACGATGCCGACGCCGCGCGCGTCGTAGGCGCGTGCCTCGCGCAGGATATAAACGTACCGGGCGACGTCGCGGTAATCGGAATCGGCGGAGACCGCATCGTCTGCGAGAACCAGCAAATTCCAATCACCTCGGTCGAGCACGACCAAGGCCGGACCGGCTACGAGGCCGCGAAGCTTCTCGCAAAACTCATGGACGGCGAAAAGCCGCCGAAAAAACCGATTCTCATCCCTCCTCGCGGCATAACCGTAAGAGCCTCGACCGATGCCATCGCCGCCAAGAGCCGCATCGTCCGGGACGCTCTCGACTACATAAGAAGCCACCTCGACCAGCCGTTCGGGCTCACGCAAGTCGCCGAGCACCTCAATGTTTCGCGCAATGCGCTCAGCAAAATGTTCAGCGAAGAAATCGGGAGGACGCTCGGCGAAGAAACGATGCGCGAGCGCATCGAACTTGCCAAACGCCTGATCGCGCAAGACAGCATGACAATGGCGGAAATCGCCTACCGGACGGGATTCTGCAACCCCGGCTACTTCTCCAACGCCTTCAAGGCCCGCACCGGCGTCACGCCGAAAAATTTTAAGTAGGAAGCAAGAGCGCTTCGCGCAAGTAGGAAGTAGGAGCGCTTCGCGCAAGTAGGAAATAGAAAGTAGGAAGTAGGAAATTTGCTGTTCAGGCGGGACGCAAGTATTATCTCCTACTTCCTATTTCCTACTTCCTACTTAAAATCTCCTACTTCCTACTTACGCGAAACGGTCATGACGTCGAGGTCGGGGAGCCATGCCGTGTCGTTGTAGACGCGGACGGAGTGCAGGCCCTTGGACACATCCACATTGCAGCGCACAGTCGCGATGGCGCAACCTGTCGCAGGCGCCTTGACGCAAATGGGCTCGCCGCCGTCGACGGAGACGAACATCTCCCTGTCATCGGGAGACGAATACGAGAACGCGAGAGAGTGCACGCCCCCTTCGCCCGCTTCCACCTCGCGCCAGACAACATCGTTCCCGCCACCGTTGCCGACATACCGGACCACGACGTCGCCCGAGGCGCCTGGGCGCTGGTCCATGTATGGCGTCTTGAGTCTCTGCGGATTGTGCAGCTCCTGATACGCGGTCAAGAACGCAGTTTCGGCCTCGTAGACGGTCCTCGGGATGCGCTCTTCTGCGTCGAAGCGGTAGAACTTGGCCCCGTGCGCAGGGACCTTGACGTAGACCACGCCCTCAAACGCGCCGACGTCGGCCATTTCGGCAAGATCGAACGCGTCGATTTTCCCGCCAAGATCGAGTGCGGCGGAGTGGACGGCGAACTCGTGCTCTTCGTCCGTGGCGTTGTAGAGCGCCACGTAGCGCGACTTGCCGAAACGTTCGAGCGCGTCCTTCACGAGAATATAGGCTTCTCCGTCACGGGCTGCGACATATCCCTGACAACCGAGTTCGTTCTGGTTCATCGCGAGCAGATAGGGGTTCGTGATGAGGTGCTTCGTGGATTCGGGGATTGTACGCACGTCGCAGCCTATCAAGAGCGGGGAGGAAAGCATGCACCACATGCCGAAGTGCGTCTGCTCCTCGACGGGAGTGAGGCCGCTGTCGCCATGCTTGCCGAAAATCGTCTTGATCTGCCCGACGAGCTGGCCGACTTCCAGCATGTCCATGTCGTTATAATGACCGGCGCTTGCAAACTGGGAGAGGTAGAGATTTTCGGCGATGATGTCTTTCACGGACTTCCAGTTGGCGCGGATGTCGCCCGTCGTGCGCCACGATTCGGCAACGCCCGCGATCCATGTGCCAGGGTACGCCCAGCGGCAGACGTTGAGCCTGACGTCGGTACGGCCGGTGGCTTTGATGGCGTTTGCAATTTCCGTATAGCGCTCGCGCTCGTCAAGTTTCAGTTTTTTGCCGCCGCAATAGTCGACTTTGATGAAATCGAAACCGAGGTCGTTGAAATGGAGCTTGCAGTCGGCGGCGTCGTGGCCGTAGAGACCGCCGCCCACGCCGCCCTTGTCCTTGCCGCCGGAGCCGCTCCCGCCCCATATGCTGCCGCACGTATCCTCTCCGGCGTCGGAATAGATGCCGGCCTTGAGACCGAGTGCGTGGATGCCGTCGACGACTCTCTTCATGCCATTTGGGAATCTTTCGGGGTGGAAGCGCAGGATGCCGTCTTCCCCATGTCCCCAGAAGAAACCGTCGTCGATGTTCACATACGTGTAGCCTGCCGCCTTGAGGCCGTTCGTCGCCATCGCCTGCGCGGTCCCGAGGATTATCTCCTCGGAAATATCCACCCCGAACGTATTCCAGCTGGACCAGCCCATGAGCGGGCGGATCTTCGGGTCGGGCGCCGCGGGGATCTTCGACTCGGCGAGAAGTTTTGCCGCGCGCTCCGCCACGGCTTCGCGGTCCGCGCCTTCGAGGCGCGAGAGGTTGACATACGCCTTGCCAGCGTCGAGATCTATCCTGATGCGCTTTGCGCACTTCGGACAGTCGCGGAATTCCACATTGGCAGGAACACCGAACGCGCCTAACGCGAAAGACGCCGCAAGCGCAAGCCCCATGAACTGTATCGTCATTTTAGTTTTCATGCCTGTAATTCTACCATAAAACCACCGTGGAAGCAATAGGCTTTTTATTGCATTTTTCCGCTTTAAAACATATCCCGCCCGGAAGGTCCGCAAGACGCACGTGCAATCGCTGCGTCTTGAGGGCCTCCCGGGCGGGATTTTGCACGGATGTCAGCCTATTACGCCCTTTTTGAGGATGACGTTGCCGTATTTGCGCGTTTCGCCCGTTACGACGACGGCGAAGGCTTTTTTCGCGCGTTCGTAGAATGCGAAACGCTCGACGAGTTCGACGTCGCCGGAATAGCCGAGAGCCCGGCGATACGCGGCCTCGACGCCAGGGTCGAGCGTATCGCCGGGAACGGGAGCCATCATGACGACTGGAGTCGCGTATGCGTCGAGTTCGATGAGCGGGATTACGCCGGCGAGAAGACGATCGGCGGCAATGCCGTCTGCGCGAATCACTTTGTCATTGAAAGCGTGCGCCGGGAAATGGGCGTCGGAGAAGACGATTTCGTCTCCGTGGCCCATTTCCGCGAGAGTCTTCAACAACTCGGGCGAAATCAACGGCGAGATGTTCTTGAGCATGGCGGGATTATTTGTAGAGCGGGCCGAAGTTTTTGCAGGCTCTGTAGTCGGCGCCGATGGGATCGTCCGCGCCGAAGAGTCCCCAGCAGTGCGGCTGGAAGCGCTGATCGTCGTCGACGTTGCTCATCGCGACGGGGATGCGGAGCATCGAAGCGAGCGTAGTCAAATCGGCTCCGATGTGACCGTATGCGATGGCGCCGTGGTTGGCAGCCCAGCCGTTCATCACGGAATACACATCCTTGAACGCGCCCTTGCCGGTGGTGCGCGGCACGAACCATGTGCACGGCCACTCCGGATTCGTGCGCAGCATCAGTTTCTCGTGGACGTCTTTCGGAAGAGTGGTGGACCAGCCTTCTGCGATCTGGAGGACGGGGCCCTGGCCTTTTACGATCGAAATGCGCGACATGGTCATCGGCATGCCGCCCTCCGAAAGGAAGGAGGAGGAGAACCCGCCCCCGCGGAAATACTCGACGCCCGCCGGGACCCACTTCGTCACCTTGAGGCACGCCTCGGCTTCCTTCTGCGTGATTTCCCAGAAAGGCTTCATGGCAGGCTTGCCGTTGGCGCGCTGGGCGCCGGTCGCGTCGAGCGTGCACGAACCGGAATTGAGAAGATGGATCACGCCGCCTTTGTTCATGCCGGTCAGAGTCTTGCCGGTCACGCGCTTGACGGCTTCCGGCGACCAGTAGGTCCTGACGTCGGCGAAAAGCGAAGGCCTGTTGGTGACGAGGTACATGAGGAGCATGCACACGCCGTTGAGCGAATCGTTTTCCGTGGCGACGACGAACGGAGCGCGGATGCCGTTCCAGTCGAACGAAGAATTGAGAATCGCCTCCATGAAGTCGCCGTTGGGCCAATGGTCGGTCCACTGGCGCTGCCCCTGGAAGCCGGCTGCGAGGGCATTGCGTCCTGCGGCCTCTTCGCCGAAGCCCATTTCGGCGAGACGCGGATTGCCGACCATCATGTCGCGCAGGATCATCGCCATTTTGACGACGTATTCCCAATCCTTGTCTTTCGCCTCGCGGGATTTTTGAATGGCCTTGGGGTTGTAGTCCTTGCCTTCCTTGCACCATTTCTTCGTCCAGGCGAGCGCCTTGGCGTATTCGTCGCGATCGTAGATGCCCTCGGCTATGCGGCGCTCTATTTCGCACATGTCCATGTTCTCCGGCCTCATGCCGAGGTAGGACTGGAAGAAATCGACATCGACGAACGAGCCTGCGATGCCCATTGCGGAAGAGCCGCACGAGAGATACGACTTGCCCTTCATCATCGCGACGGCGAGGCCGGCCTTGACGAAGCGCAGAATCTTCTCCTTGACGTCGGCGGGGACGCTCTTGTCGTCCTTCTCCTGCACTTCGCGGCCGTAGATGCCGAAGGCCGGCATGCCGCGCTGAGCGTATCCGGCGAGCATCGCGGCGAGGTACACAGCGCCCGGACGCTCGGTGCCGTTGAAACCCCAGACGGCCTTGGGGATGTCCGGGTCGGAATCCATCGTCTCCGTTCCGTAGCACCAGCAAGGCGTGACCGAGAGCGAGACGCCGACGTTTTCGCGCCTGAACTTTTCGGCGCAGGCGGCGGCTTCCGCCACGCCGCCGATTGTCGTATCGGCTATGACGCACTGCACTTTGGAGCCGTCCGGGTAGCGGAGGTTCTCGCTGATGAGATTCGCGGCGGTCGCGGCCATGTCCATGGTCTGGACTTCGAGAGATTCGCGAACGCCGCGGCGGCGTCCGTCGATGATAGGGCGTATCCCGACTTTCGGGAAGCCTGATATCGTGAATGGAGTGTTTGCCATGTCAATCATTCCTGTCGTTTGCGGTTTTGGGATTGGAGTTGGTTTTGTTGAAAACGAGGGCGTATGCGAGCACGACTGCGAAGCATATCGCCGGGATCGCGAACGAAGCGCGCAAGGTCTGCGACGACGCCATCAGATTCGCGTCCCACGTCGCGTCGGCGGCTGGCACGAGAGCGGTGAAGGCGCTTTGCGCATCGCCGATGACGCCCGCCATCCACGGCGTGACGATCGCGCCGCCGAGAATCGCCATGATAAGCCCCGCCGCGCCGAGCTTCACAGCCCGCTCGTCGAGACCGCGCAGCGCGATGCCGTAGATCGTCGGGAACATGAGCGACATGAAGCCGGACATCGCCACGAGACAGATTATATTCGCCGAGAACGGCATGGAAAACGCCGTGAATAGGACTTTCGAGGGCAGATACATGACGCCCGCGCAAGATGCGATCGCGCCGACGGCGAAGAGCGCCATCATCGCAGCCGGGTTGAAACGCTTCATCAATGCCGTCGTCATCCACCTGCACGCCACGAATACGATAATCGCGATAAGATAATACCCTGCGGCGGTCGCTTTTTCGACGCCCATCTCCTTCTGGCAATATGCATTCATCCACGTCCAGGCGGCGATTTGAACGCCGACGTAGAAGAACTGCGCCACCACGCCGCACCAGTATTGCGGACGCTTGAGGAGCGCCGAGAGCATGGAGCGGTAAAGCGGCATGAAGACGACATACGCCATCGGCCCGAGCATGCCGCAGAGAATCCACGCCACCTTGTCCATCTCCGGGAAAATGAAGTAGAGCGCGACGAGCGGCGCGAGCGAACAGAGCATCGCGACTGCGGTGCGCGAGAGCCGCGGAGCGAGCGCAAGTTTCAGTCGTGCACCTTCGCGCTCGTGGCGCCTTGCACCGAAGAGGAAGAAAAGCCAGATCGCCGCCGCGATCGCGCAGAGCCCGACGTACGGCACGCACACCCAGAAAAGCTCCTTGTCGATGATCGCCTTCAAGGCGTCGGCGGCCATCCCGGCGCGCTCCTCCGCCGTGCTCGGGTCGAGGTGGGCGAGGATGAGTTCCTTGGCGAGAAGAATCCCCAAAATCGAACCGACGGGATTGAACATCTGCGCGAAGTTAAGCCGCCTGACGGAGGTAGCCTCGTCGCCGAGCGAGAGCACATACGGGTTGCAGCTCGTCTCCAGAAGCGAACAGCCGCTCGCGACGACGAATATCGCGATGAAGTAGAGGTCGAAACTTTGCATCATGCATGCGGGGATGTACATTAGAGCGCCCGTTATATACACGCCGAGCCCCACGAGCACGCCTTTGCGGTAGGAGAATTCCTCGATCAAAATGGACGCGAAAATCGCGAGCACCGCATACGCGCCGTAGAACGCGACTTGCACGAGACCGGCGCGCGACTGGTCCATCGTGAATATTTTCTGAAACGCCGGCACCAGGTTGTCGGTCATGTTGTTCAGGACGCCCCAAAGAGCGAAGCATGCGACGAGCATTGAAAAGATGCCGAGCGTCTTGCGCGGAACGACTGGTGTGGAGTTCATGGCTGTATTATTGCGTATTTAAGATTTATGATTTATGATTGATTTTCACTAGCTTACAATAGAATTTATTTTTTTAGAGACAGAGACACGGAGGTACAGAGAAATCACAGAGTTTTTGGTATACTACCATACAATAGAATTTTTATCGCAGAGACGCAGAGTTCGCAGAGAAAATGAATATTTTATAGGTTCATCGCATCAACACACGCTACTTTCAATTTTAAAATTATTGGATTATCGTAGACACAAAAAACTCTAAAAACTCTGCGTCCTCTGCGTCTCTGCGATAAAAATTCTATTGCATGGTAGTGTAATAAATCGCGATTTGGAAATCGCAAAAGGTCATGTTGTTTGTCATTGGAGAACATTTGTTTGGATTGTCAGGCGGGAGGCGAACGGCGCAGTCGTGCCGGATTTCGGCGGGTAGTAGACGTAAAGCGAGTATGTGCCGTCGGATTCCGGGACGAGAACGCTGGAAGACGAGGCGGAGTATTTCATTTTCGCGTCAGATTTTTCGTTTGCGGTCATGAAAACCGCGGCGGCAGTGGCGGAGCCGGACGCGCCGAATTTTATCGTGAGCGTATCGTCGTCGCCGGGGAGTCCGTCTTCCGTGCCGGCGAGGAGGATAGGTGACCGCTTTTTGAGCGACGCGGCGGTAGCGGTCCAGGCTTTGTCTTTCCAGAGGTTCTGCCAGGCGCGCCAGGTGCCGTCCGTGCTTTCTGCTACGCCGCGCGAGACATCGCCAAACGTTTCCGCCGTGATTGCGATTTCGTTTGTGACGACGGTTTTACCGGCTTTCCCTGTGAGAGTTGCAATATACGAGCCAGTCTCTTCGTCGTAGGAATCGAAGGACGTGGCGGAGAGGGTGCGCTGAGATGTGCCGTCGAGGAGTTTCGCAGAAATCTTGCCGTTTGCGGCTACGGTGAGATTTTGGACTAGTCCGGCGTAGTCATCGCCATTTGCAATGGCGCCGTTGAACGAGCCGACGGCCCATGTCGGCAATGCGGCTACGACTAGCGTTATCGTTGCCTTTTCGTCAGGCGAACCTTTCTTTGATGCGGTGAAAGTGACGGTTGCGGACCCGGCCTTTGTCGGGACGCCTTTTATCGTATTTGTCGCGGCATCGAATTTGAGACCCGATGGGAGCCCGGATGCCTTGACGCTCCAGCCTTCCGCAGGTGTGCAGTCGACGCGTCCAGCAGGGAAGGAGACGCCGGCGTGAATGACGCCATATGCGTCGGTCGGTGTCTTGAGATTCGGGAGCGCGGCCGAATATAGATTTGGCACGACGAGTGTAAAGCTGCCTGCGATGCCTTTCTTTTCTGAGGCGTTAGTTACTGTAACGCTTACTGGATACGAGCCGGGCTTAGTCGCTTTCCCGGAGACGGTGAGAGTTTTTGCGTCGAACTTAAGCCCAGTGGGCAGCCCCTTGATGGTGAGCTTGGGGAGAGATGGAGATTCTACGAGCGCGCCGAGATCGAGCGAGTATGAGCCGTCTGGGGAGGTCTCGTCGGCGGCGAGGTCGAGTTTCAATCCGGCTGCATCCTCGGTGGATTTCGCGAATTTCGCAGTGATTTGGACATCATCTTCGCCAGTCACGTATGCATAAGACGCGGTGCGGTAGTCGAGCGAGCCCTGCAGGGGTTCGCCGTCGGCGCCGAACCAGCCTGCGAAGACGCAACCTTTGGCGGGTGTGGCCTTGAGTGTCGTTTTCTTCCCAGCCGGATACGCGCCGCCGCCTGTGACGGTGCCGGTTGCAGAGGCGTCGTCATACGGCGCGGCGATCAGCGAGAGTGTCGGGAACGATACGGTGAGGGTGGCGGTGGAGATTTCCTTCTCCTTTCCGCGAGTCGCGGTCATGGTGATGGTAAATGAACCGTTCTTCGTCGCGATGCCCGAGATCGTGTTGGTTTTCGCGTCGAATTTTAGCCCGGAGGGCAGACCGGCGATAGAGACTTTCCAGCCGTCGTTTGCGAGATTCGCCAGAGTCGTCTCCATATCCGGGGCGATGCCGGCCGGAGCGGAGTATTCGTCGGCAAGGTTGGCATTTTCGAAGGCGGGCGTTACGATGTTGGGGACGCGAATCTCGAACTCGGCCGTCTGGGCTTTTTTCACAGTCTTGTTGGTCGCGGAAACAGAGACTTTGTAGACGCCCGGTTTAGTGGCCGCGCCTGAGACAGCGAGGGTCTTCGCGTCGAATTTGAGGCCTGCCGGCAGCCCCTTTACGGAGAGCTTGGGCTCGGAATAAGATTCCACGAGCGCGCCGAGATCTAGCGCGAACGCTCCATCCTTGCCGGTTTCGTAGGACGATGCCGTGTTGAAATAGATGTTCTCTTCGTCAGCGCGGCCCACGAAACGCCAGTGTGCGTAGAAAACAACGTCCCCGGTCACCTTAAGCGTTTCTTTTATCTGTGTGCCGCCTACGGCTTCCGTGAACCATCCGAGAAAGGCGTATTGGGCACGCGACGCTGCGGGGAGCGCGCCTACTGCCGCTCCTTTTACGACATCGCGCTCGCGCTCGCCAGTCTCGCCGCCGTTCGCGTCGAATGTCACGAGGAACGTGTTCCAGCGCGCGACGTATGTGACGTCGTGGTCTGGCACCGTGTCCGCCACATCGGCAGGCGACCATCCTGAGAACACGAAACCGTCGCGCGTCACTTCCGGCGCTGTGATTTTCGCGCCGAACTGCATTCTTCGCGACCAGCCGCCTTCCCCGCCGTTTGCATTGAATGTGACGAGGTACTGCGCGATTTTCCACAGCGCTCTGAATGTCGTGTTTTCAGCGGGGACGGTGGAAGGGACGGTTTTGTGCCAGCCGTTGAATGTGTAGCCTTCACGTGTGACGACGGGCGCGACGAGTTCCGCGCCGTAGGACATCGTCTGGCTCCAGCCACCCTCGCCGCCGTCTGCGTTGAACGTAATTCTGAACTTTTTGGCTGTCCACTGCGCTGTGAAGGTCATATTCTTTGCGGGGACGGTGGCCGGGACTTCCGGTTCCCAGCCTGCGAAATCGTAGCCTGTGCGTGAAACCGAGGGCGCAACTAATTCTTTGCCGCAATACCACTGTTTCGCGATGCCGCCAGTTCCGCCGGCCGCGTCGAACGTCATCGTATAGCGGCGTTCGGTCCACTGCGCGACGAGCATCACCGCGCCACCGTCTGCCGAGGTCAGGTCTTGGAACCATACGTCGGCATCGTATTCGCCGCCGCAGAGTGTAGTGTAGGATGCCACAGTCGAAGTTGGCGGGTTGCTCGCCCCCCACTTGGCCGTTGCAGGGTCGATCCCTCCCGCCACTTTCCATCCTGTGAGCATGTAACCGTCGAACGACGGCGCTGCGATGCAGAACGCCTCCCCGAATGACATTTCCACCGCGTTGCGCTCTTCCCCGTTCCCGAGATCGAATGCGACGGTGTAAGCATTCCCAGTCCAGAACGGATACAACGTCGCATCGGCATCGACTGCGTATTCACCGCCCAGCTCATATGTTTTTTCACCGCCGTTGACGAGCGACCATCCAGTCTGACGGTACCCCTTGCGAGTGAAGAGGGCGCCTTCGAGCGTGATGGTGGAGCCCGGCGCCTTCAATGCCGTAGCGGCCTTGCCTTCGCCGTATGCGCCGGGATTATAGTTGATTTTGAAGGGGATGACGTGAGGCTGCTGAGAAAGGCGGATGCGCGCGTGGATCGTCTTGAGAGTCAGGTTGCTGATGGCGATTTCGCATTCGCGGGCCGTCGTCCCGGTATTCGTTGAACAGAGTATTTCGAGCGCAGCCTCTCCGTCGAATGCGCCACCACGTCCGCCGAGGAGGGATATTCGTTCGCCGCCCGCCTTGGCGCATGAGACGTCTTTCACCCAACCGGCCGTAGTATGCGCAGAGATGGTGTAGCCTTCGTTAGTCAGCGTCGAGGCACCCTGTGTCTCGCCGATGCCTATCGACATGGAGAACTTCGCCACAGGTATTTTGCGGAAGAAGAATTCGTTTCCGGCGTTGTTCGTTTGCGCATATTGCGGATGCTCTCTGCTGGAGTCGCACCACGAGCCGTGTGTGGCGTTTGTGCAGCGGTTGTCATCGTTGTCCCTCGCCCAAGTCCCGGCCTCGTAAAACGAGACGAGGCCGTTTCCGTCCGCATCGGCATCGACTTTGCGTTTGGAATCGACCCACGGGTAACCTATGGATTGGACAGTCATGGGTTCGCACCCGCGGACGGCGCTGTTGAATGCCTCCATCCATATATTCACGGCACTCGTATAGCCTATGCCGTCCCAATCCGACGCCGATCCCCTGTATCCCCATGAGGACTCGTGGTGGTTGCAAGCCGTTCCGATGGCGCGATTAGGCGAGGTGATGATGTCATCGACGAATCCGCCCGAGTTGCATGTCTCAATCGCGAATACGACGGGACATTTGAAATCTTTTGTAAGGTCGGCCAGTTCGTCGTCGTCTATGTAACTGTGTGAGCTGCCGCCGAGATTGTACAGCGACGCATAGGAGTCGTAGTTGGAGTCGCTCTCCACGCCGTCCGAACCGCCGTGGCTCGTCAGGAATACGATTAGCTGGTCGTCTTCCCCCAGGCGCTTCTGGAGAGAATTGAAAATCGCCTGCAGGCGCGGCCACGTCGCAGGACCTGTGACATCGTTTTTGCCGTCGCCGTCGAGATCATGCGGGGAGTTTACTAAAACGGGCGAATCGCCCGACCCTATGTTCGCATCTTCATTGTCTGAAAGTCCGTCGGAAACGAATGTGTAGATATTTTCTTTCGGGATGTGGTATTTGAGGGTCATCGTCGAGTAGAATATCGCCGTATCAGCCCAGAAGCGGATGGAGTTGGAATTTGCGCTTCCGCCGCCGGAAACAAGGACGCAGTAAGACTTCGATGCGTCGCCGGCCGTGTAGTTGAGCGAAGCATTGGACGCGAGGCTTTTCGCGTAATCGTATGCGGATTTGGTTATCGTCCAGAGGTTTGCGACGGGAGCTTTTTTTGTATTTCCCGCGTCTGAACCGGCGATGAGCTTTATCGTCGCGCCAGTGGCGGCATCCACGAGGGTCGGCGGGGCGTTTTTGTAAAGAATGGTGCATCCCTCGCCTTCTGCATCGAAGAATATATAGCGGCACGGATGGCACCAGTTCGCGCCGGGGAGATCGTCTGAAAATGCGAATTCGAATTTATCGTATGGTGAGACGGTTGCATCTTTTGCGAAGGATGCAAACGCCACCGCGTCTGCGGAGAGCATCCCCTCTGCACGACTGACAATGCTTTTCGGCGATGAGAGGAAAGTCTTCTCTGCGAAATCTCCGGCTCCTTCGCCTGTTACGCGGCACCAGTATGGCGCGAAGCTGCCAAGTTGGCCGTATACCGCGAAGTCTATTTCAAGCCCGCTTCCGCACTTGAACGAACAAACGGAAATAGATTCTTCGTCGCTTTCGAGTATTTTCTCCCAGACCGGCTCCGCAGGGAAAATATCGCCAAGCTTTTCCAGCGCGATTTTATCAAGTTCTGCAGTCGAAAGACCGTTGGGCGAAGTGCTCTTGGATGGAAGCGGTTGTTTTACGCTTGATCGCGTCTCTGGCGCCGGGAGGTGGGGCCTGTTGCCAATCATCCACAACTCGGAGCCGCTCCCTGAAGCCATAGCCGAGCCTGCAAGCGCTATCAAAGCGGCCAGCGTCAGCAGTCTTGCAGCTGTGCGTTTCTTTTCAGCTACCATTTTACACCTCCATTTTGTCGAATATTATATCAAATTCTGTCTCTAAAAGTCAAACCGCAGAAACCTGGAGTTTACCCATTTTTCGATGCCGCTCGATGTTTGTCGTGGTCTCGCGCGTTTTTTGTAAAAAAAGAGTAGCTCCTTTCCTCTGATTTTCGGTATAATACCGACAGCAAAACACAACCAGCAAAAGGAGCTACACCGTGAATGATACCTTATTTGCCGCAAAAGCGAAAGAGCAATTCGCAACATGGCGTCGCTTGTCCTCGCATGCGCCTATTTCGCCACAGTATGGCTTGGTAGACATCTGAAGCGGCAGGTTCTTGCCGAGCACATCATGCACCTGAACAAGCGACTAAATGAAGTGCCACAGTTCTGTGCTTACGCAATTTCTTCTGGGATAAAACGCGCGTTCTCAGCCTTCGGACGCCTCGTCAGGAACATGACGCACATTGCCAACAAGACAAAAAAAGAAGACAGGGTGCAATATCTGCCAGGCATGGAGGAATACTTTATGTTTGACGGCGGATAGCCGTCTCGCTTCCTGAAGCGCAAAATATACTTGCAAAAGTCATAAAACCCCAGTAAATACGTGGTTAAATGGAATTTTGCCGTCAAAAAACGGGTAAACTCCAGGTCGCCCTAGAAGGACTAGATCATCTAGATGGGCTAGAGGATCTAGGCGGGCTGTTGTCTGGCCGCTATTTCGAAAACGGTCTCCTCGCCTGGCGTGGAGCGGCAGGAGATGCGCCAGCCGTACGAAACGGCGATAGCCTTGGCAAGCGCAAGCCCCAAACCGTTGCCGGGAAGCGAGCGGCTCTTCTCGGCGCGCCAGAAACGCTTGAAGACAAACGGGATGTCCCCGGGGGCGATTTCAGAACCCGTATTTGCGATGGAAAGCGAGAATGGCGCGGGGGCGAGGCGGACGGTCACGACGCCATGTCGCGGCGTAAACTTGAGAGCATTGTCGAGAATGTTCCCGATCATGCGCTGCATCTTACTGCGGTGCGCTGAAATTTCAACCGGGCAAGATGGCAATTCGGCGCGCAAGGAGATTCCGGCCTCGTCGGCACTCGCGGAGTAGAGGTCGAGGATGTCGCGGAGGAACGAGACCATTTCGATGCTCTCTCGAGGGGAACGATCGCGCAGAGAATTCGTCTGGGAAATATCGAGCATCGTGTTGATCATGTCGAGCATCGCCGAAGATTCCTCGGAAACGGTGACTGCGAGCTGCAGCGCGTCGGGGCTGCAGGATTCCCGCGTGGCGGTGATTTCGGCGGCGCCGCGCATGCGGGTGAGCGGGGTGCGCAAATCGTGGGCGATGTCGTCTGCAAGCGCTTTGAGGTCGGCGAGGGTTTTCTCGTTCTTGGCGGCCATCATATTGAAAGCGCGTTCAAGGGCGGAGATTTCGCGGCTTTCATGCGACTGAGCCACTCTGGCGGTCCAGTCGCCGTTTGAGATAAGCTTGGCGGCGGCGGCGATGCTTTGCAGAGGAGATGTGATGCGGCGCGCGAGAATCGCGCCAAGAACGGCGCCGATGGCGAGCGAGAACAGAAGCGACAAAGCGAGCATCGTCCCGACGCGCATGAGATGGCGCTCGTCGGTCGCCACGTTCCAACCGACGGAAAGAATGTTGCCATCGTCGAACGTCGACTTGCGCACGCGAATGGCCGGCGTATCTTTGCCGGGAGCGATGCGGTATGTGCTCTGTCTCGGCATGAGAGAGCGCCGCGCCATTTCATCGAGGACGTGCGCAGAGCAGGATTCGGCAACCAGAGCCTCCCCCCGCGGCGAGGACAGGAGAAGAAATACGTTTTCGCGTCCATGTTCCTCGACGTCAATCGCGAACTGGCGGCGCATTTCGTCGAGGTCGCCCGGCGAAGCCGCGTATTCCGCCGTCAAGTCGCGCGTGAAACGCGAGAGAGCGTCGTGGTAGTCGTTTGTGTGATGCCGGATGGAGACGGTCAGGACAAGCGCGCCTATGACAAGATACAGGACGCCGAAGGAGATGAACGAACTCCAGGCGAGGCGATGCCAAAGCGGATGCAGTTCAGCCGAGGACATAACCGAAACCCCGTACGGTTTTCAAGAGTTTGCGACTGTGGTCGCGGTCGATTTTCTCCCGCAGCCGGTAGACGCGGGCCTCGACCACATTCGTATGCGGATCGAAATCGTATCCCCAGACGCGTTCGAGGATTGTATTGCGCGAAACGACGCGGCCCCTGTTGCGCATGAAGTATTCAAGGAGCTGGTATTCGAGCGGCTGGAGGTCGATGCGCTCGCCGCCGCGCGAGACGCGATGCGTCGCGAGATCCATTTCCAAATCTTCGACTTGCAGCGTGCCGGCGTCGGACTGGCGCGAGGAGCGGCGCAGAAGCGCCTGCACCCGCGCAACGAGTTCGGCGACTGAAAACGGTTTTGCGAGATAGTCGTCCGCCCCGGCTTCGAGGCCGCAGATTTTCGCGTCGACGTTGCCGCGGGCGGAAAGGACGATCACCGGCAGCGTGCGCCCGGCCGCGCGGATGTCGCGGATGACGCTCAGGCCGTCGCGCTTCGGGAGCATGATATCGACGACCGCCGCATCGCATGCGCCATGCAGCGCGGCGGCGGCGCCTTCCTCGCCGTCCGCGCAATGCGTGACTCCATAGCCGGCCTGGCGCAGCGCCCCCGCGACGAATTCCGCCGTCTTGACGTCGTCTTCTATCAGCAAGATGTTCATGGCGACATTATACATTATTTCTTCGCATCTTGCAACGGCAAATAGAAATCCGGCCGGAGCGCGAAATGCAGCAATTCCTTCATGGCGCCAAGGCCGACTTTCGAGCCCGGGGCATCGAACCAGAATGAGAGCGGATGCTCGCAGACGTTCCGCAAAAGCCGTCTCCTGCCCATTCTGGCGAGAAGCTCGATATCGAAAAGCCACCGTGAGCGAAACGGCTGCCGGAAGAGTTCCAGAGCGGTCTCGCGCTTGAAAATCTTGGCGCCGCACTGCGTATCGTATATCTCCACGCCAAGCGCTTTGCGAGCGAGCAAGCGAGTGAGAGCGCCGCCGAGACCGCGCAGTTTCGCGCGGCGGATGCGTCCGCCAAGGCGGGCCCAGCGAGAACCGATGACGACGCTCATGGCGGGATTTTCCTCGAAATACCGCATGAACGCCGGCACCTCGGAAAGCGGCGTCGCGAGGTCGGCGTCCCAGAAGCCGATGCAATCGGTCTTGCTGCTGCGGCCGAGATGCAACACACCGGCGCGGACGGCGTGGCTCTTGCCGCGCGTCTCCGGCAGGTGTATCGCATGCATTGCGCAAGAGAGGTTGGAAAGATGGGCGAGAGTTTCGGCGGTAGTGTCCGTGGAGCCGTCGTCCACGAAAAGGAACGAGAGCCACGGCCACTTGCGCGTCGCCTCGAGAAACGCCCCCACGTCCAGACGTTTGGCCTCGTTCTTGCAAGGGACTACAAGTGCAAGTGTTTTCATTCCGGCGCTCCTTCCCCCCACGGGCCATTGTAGAACTCGTAGGAAAAATAATGGTCGCTGATTCGCTTGGGCGCATCGGCGCCGGGCATCTTTTTGGGAGAAGTGGAATGAGCTATCGCGAGCGCCGCGATCGTAATGCAGGCGACGCCGGCGGCGGCGAACGGCAGAGTCCGCCAAAGATGATGCGAAATTTCATCGCGCATGGCGAGGTGCGCAGCAAAGAGCGGCGTCACGGGCAGCAGATACGCGAGCGGCACACGGCTTGTCAGGCACCAGAAGAACGCAATCGTGCAGACGGCGAGCAGCGGGAAATCGCAACGCAGGGAATACCGCGTCTTGCGCAGCAGGAAGAGCGACCACGGGAGCGTGACGACGAGCGCCCACACGACAGCCACGCCGCGAAACGCCTCGCGTCCGGCGCCATACTTGTCGCCGTAATCGTGAACGAGAAAACGCAAGATGTTTTCGTTCACGAAGAAATACCTGAGGAACCCTGGTTCGCGAATTTCCATCAAGACGAACCATGGTGCGCATATCGCGATGAAAAGCGGCAGGGCGGGCGCAATGGCGCGCCAATCGGCGAACACGCGCCAGCGCCTGTTCGCAGCGGCGTCGACGATGGCCGGCAATGCGAAGAGAGCGAGTGCCACGGGTCCTTTTACCAGCATGCCCAAAGCGAGCAGCGCGGCTATGGCGAGCGAGCGCCAGATTTCCAGGCGTTTCCCGTCCGGCCGCGCCCAATAGAGAAGCAGGGCTCCGGATGCACAGCACGCCAGAGGCATGTCGGTCATCGCGAATCCCGCCGTGGCGTAGGCCGCGCACGACGTCGCGCAGATTCCGGCGGCGAGCATGCCCGCCTCGTGCGACCGCTTGGAGCGGACGGCCGCGTATGTGAGGAAAATCAGCGCAAGGAATGATAAAAACGGGAACAGCCGGACGGCGAATTCATTCACTCCGAGCCACCGGCATGCGAGGCCCGACGCCTGGAAAACGAGCGGCGGCTTGCCCGCAAACGGCTGATAAATACCATTGCATGTGAAACGCGGCACGATAAAATCGCCGGTTCTGGCCATATTGGCGGATATGGCGGCGTAGCGCGCTTCGCTCGGTTCGAACACCGGAAACGCGGCCATTGTCACGAGGCGAACGACAAGCGCCACGCACAATGCCACTCCGGCAACGACGACTCTCTTTTTTTTCATGCCGCATATTATACACCCCGGAAATAACCGCCATATCGCCGCAACATGACCATATGGTTAAGTTGGCAGTTAATAATTAGCAGTTAGCTGGAGCGGCAAGCGCGCTCTTGCATCAACTTCGTGGATGGAACTTGGAATGGATGTCCTTGAAGCGGGCCGTGTCGACGTGGGTGTAGATTTGCGTGGTGGAAATGCTGGCGTGGCCGAGGAGTTCCTGTATGGCGCGGATGTCTGCGCCGTGCTGGAGCATGTGCGAGGCGAAGCAATGCCTGAGGACATGCGGGGAAATGCGCTCCTTGGCGATGCCAACGGCTGCGGCGCGCTCCTTTATGATTTTAAATACGCCTTGCCGTGTGAATTTGCCGCCGAGACGCGTGAGGAACATCGTCGAAACCGCGAGGTCGCCACGCAGAAAAAAAGGCCTCGCCTCGGCGATATAGCGGTTGAGCGCCCTTCCAGCCGCCCCGCCTATAGGCACAAGCCGCTCCTTTGACCCCTTGCCCGTGATGCGCAAGAGCTCGCCGTCGGCTACGATGTCCTCTAGTTGCATCTCGCAAAGTTCCGAGACGCGCAGACCGCAACCGTACATCGTTTCCAGGATGGCCCTGTCGCGGACGTCGCGAGGCGAATCGCCGTCGACAGCATCGAGCATTGCGAACGTCTCTTCCTCGGATAGAACGCGCGGGAGCGGGTGCTCGTGCTTCTGGGAATCCATCAACTCCGCGGGGTCGGACTTGATGATGCGCGTCGCCTTGAGATACTTCATGAACATTCTGATGGCGGCAGAGCGCTGCGCTCTGGTAGCGGACGACATGCCCTTGTCGCGCTCGCTTTTCAGGAAGCCGACGATGGCCTCGCACGTGATGCCAGACGCGTCCGAGACGCCTCGCGCATCGAACCACGCATTGAACATTGCGAGCGTGCGCGAATACGCCTCGCAGGTGTTCGCCGCCATCGAGCGCTCGAATGCTAGATGCGAAATGAAGTCGCCTATCTGCGCAGTCAGCATTTCAGACGAGCGCGATAAAGTCGTCGATGAGGGTGGCCATGATTTCCTTCGCGTCCTCGGCTGCCTTGACGACCTCTTCGTGCGACAACGGGCGGATGCCAATCCCGGCGGCGAGATTGGTGACGAGCGAAAGGCCGGCCGTCTTCATTCCACAGGCCCTGGCGAATATCGCTTCGGGGACGGTCGACATGCCGACGACATCGGCGCCAAGGCGTTTATAGGCCTGGATTTCGGCCGGCGTCTCGTAGCAAGGGCCGGTCGTGCAGGCATAGATGCCGTCCATGACGCGCAAGGCGCGGCGATTGGCGATTGAATGCAGAAGATCGACGAAATGCTTGGAATATACTTCGCTCATATCAGGGAATCTCGCGCCCCATTCTTCATTGTGGGGGCCGATGAGCGGGTTGTCCTGAAGGAAGTTGAGGTGGTCGCGGATGATGACGAAATCGCCTGGGCGCAAGGCGGAATTGATGCCTCCGGCCGCATTCGTCAAAAGGAGCTTCGTCGCGCCCATGCGCCGCAGTATCTCGACGCTCATCACGACGCTCTCCCAGCGCGCTCCTTCATAGTAGTGGCGACGTCCGCACCACGCCACTATGCGCTTGCCGAAGCGCTCGAACATCACCATCTCGCCGGCGTGCCCCTTTACGGTCGGCGCGCCAAGGCCGGGGATGTCGTCGTACGAAATGCGTTGCAGTACTTCATCGGCCTTGATCGCATCCGACCAACCGCTGCCTAGCACCATGCCGAGATCCGGCGGGCGGGTGAAACATTCGTCGGGAAGATACCCGGCCGCCTTGTCAAAGAAAGTCTTGTCCATGATGATATTTTCGATTTTTGATTTACGATTTGCGATTTGCGATTTACGATTTTCGAAAAATCGAAAAATCGAAAGATGCTAAACGGGCCAGCACGAGAACTCCATGTCCTCGTATGGCATGTTGCGCGAAAGGGAGCGGAAGAACTTCGATTTGACCTTTCTAGTCTTGCCGATTTCGATTTTCGTGTGAGGTATCCTGGCGAGGCGTTCCGGGCCGTTGCGGATTATCCAGAGCGGCATATCATACCACGCGCGCGCCCAATCCTTGATGCCCATTTTCTCCTGTTCGACCATGACATGGTACGTAACCGGGATGGCTGTTTCAAGGCCGATGATGCCGTTGGCGCTGCGGAGGAAGCCGATATTCTTCGCCTGCGGCGGGTGGGGTGCGTGGTCGGTCGCAAACATCAACACGCCGTCCTTCACGGCACGACGCAATTCGGCGCGGTCTTCATGATTCCCAAGCGGCGGCGCCATTTTCCAGTTTGCGTCGTCGGCGGCGATTTCCTCGCACGAGAGAAGCAAATGGTGCGGCGTCGCTTCGGCGGTGACGGGCAAACCTTCCTTCTGCGCATAGCGCACTAGTTCCACGCCCTCGGCGGTCGAGATATGCTGGATGTGCAAGCGGCAGCCTGTCACGCGGCAAAGAGAAATATCACGCTTGATGGCGGCGGTTTCGGCCTCGACGGGAATCACCGGCAGACCCAGTCGGCGCGCAAATTCGCAGTCCCTCATCACGCCGCGCTTCTGGATGGAAAGATCCATCGCATGTTCGCAGATGCACATATCGAGAGCCTTCGCGCGCCGCATCGCCTCTTCCATCACCTTCGCATCGGCGACATATGCGCCGTCGTCGGTGAAGAACGCAGCTCCTGCGTCGGCGAGGGCTTCGAGCTGGGCGACCTCGCGCCCGAGCCGCCCGCGCGTTATGCAGGCGGACGGGATGATCTTGACCGGGAGCGATGTATCGTACAGCTGAGAGCGCACCCACTCCACGCTATCGCCGGCCGGGGTGGTGTTGGGCATCGTCACGACTGCGCCAAAACCGCCATGACGCGCCGCGGCCGCGCCGCTCTGCGTCGTCTCGGCCGCCGGCATCCCCGGATCGCGGAAATGCACGTGGACGTCTATGAAACCTGGAAATTCGTATGTGATTGACGATTTTGTCATTTTGGGCATTTGCATTCTAGATTGTCTAGATGATCTAGAAATTCTAGAGGTTCTAGACTTTTCAACTGCATCCGCTTAGAACTCGGGACTTATGAACAGCGCCAGATTTGCGCAGGCGACGGCATCGTAGAGCGCATCGTGCCAGGTGCGGTTTTCGATAGCCGGCGCAATGCCGAAAAGCTCGCAGAGCGGCCCGAGCGCGTAGCTCTCTATTCCCTTGTATCTCGCCTTGGCGAGCTTCAATGTGTCGACCCACGGCCCCCAATTCGTCAGCGGCGCGATGCGGCGGAGAATCGTCCTCTCTGTCGCGATATTGTGCGCTACGAGCGTTGCGCCCGCGAGATATGGATAGAACTCGTCCCATTGCGCCATCATAGGCTCTGCATCGGGCGTGAGGCACGTTCCGAAAAACCACTCGCGCGTTTCGACGATTTTCCCGTCACGCACGATGGCGACGCCAAGCTGCCAGGGATCGTTCGCGCCGCCGCCTTCGTATCCCGTCGTCTCGAAATCTAGCGCCGTGAAATCCATCTCAGTGGACGTCTTCTCTTCTTTCGATTCTAAACCAGTCCGCATCGAGCCAGCCGCGGTCTTTGCAGTCCGGAGCTGAGAAGGCGAACATGCCGATCGTCGCGCCAATCCACTTGCCCTGCGAGGCGGTGAAAGTCTTGGGGGCGGTCTTCCACGTCTGGCCGTCAAACGAATACGAGAATGTACAGATAGGCTCTGGCGCGAGGCCCTTTGGAGGAATCGCGCCGGGCGCGACGTCGACGCGCAGCCATATATCGCGCACCTTCGCCGTGCGTAGGCCCGCGCCTATCACAGTTGCATCGACGGTATCTAGAACGGTCGAGGTCTCTGGCTTGCCCTTGTCAGCCTTGATGCATTCGGTGTAGACGACGTCGAAGCCATCGCCACGCGATTTGAGGCCGAGGCGCGCGTAATTCATGCCCTGCACGATTATACCGCCTTCCTCTGAATCCTGCTTTGCGCCGACTTGCGCCTTCATGGTCGCCGCGAAAGCGAAGGCGGGGAATTTCTGGACAAGGAGATTGGGCGTGTTCCAGGTGTTCGGTCCTGAAGAGACTTTGGCGAACTGCGAGAACGGCACGCTTATGGACGACGCGCTTTCCCACGCGCCCGCAACCGGCGTCGTGTAGAGGCGGAAAAAGCCCTGCGTCGTCGGGAATCCTGCCTGTTGATACGACTTCCCGAGCCACTGCCACTGCGGGCCTAGGGTGTTCGTATCAAACTCATCGTCGAGCTGTGGATACTGCCACTGGCCCTTGGATTCGCCAGAGAGGCTTTTGGGCATTTCATATTCCTCGACCGGCTCGCCGCAGCCGTCGCCATCTTCGTCGACGCCGATGACAGGCCAGCCATCCTCGCGCCACGCCATCGGCTCAAGGTAGACGATGCGCCCGTAGGCGTCGCGGTCGGAGAAGTGGATGAACCAGTCTTCGCCGGCGGCGTTGCGCACCCAGCCACCCTGGTGGGGTCCGTTTATCTTCGTCTTGCCCTGCGCGAGAATCGTGCGGCTTTCATAGGGGCCGTAGGGGGACTTCGAGCGCATTGCGACTTCCCAGCCGGAGCCGACGCCGCCCGCCGGGAACATCACCCAGTACTCGCCGTCCTTCTTGTAGAACTTCGGGCCCTCGGTCGTGAAATTGCCCTCTGGAACGCCGTCGTAGACGAGAGTCTCTTCTCCGAGCGGGGCAGTCTCGTTTGCATCGAGTTCGAGGACGGTAAGCACACTGTTCAGGCGCGCGCGGGAGTTCGCCCAAGCGTGAATCAAGTAAACGCGGCCGTCGTCGTCATAGAGAGGGCAGACGTCGATTATCCCAAGGCCCTTCTTGACGAGTCGCGGCGAGGACCAAGGGCCTGCGGGATTCTTCGCACTGATGCGGTAGATGCCCCTGTCGGGATCGCCCCAGTAAATCACGAACGCGCCGCGGTCCTTGCGGTAGCGGATGGACGGCGCCCAAACCGCGTTGCCGTGCTCAGGCGACTCGGTGGGGAACGGATGCTCCTTGAGCGCGTAGCCGGCATAGGACCAGTTCACCAAATCCTCTGAAACGAGGACCGGCAAGCCCGGCAGACCGCCGAAACTCGACGCAGTCATGTAGAACTTCCCGTCCGGCCCGGCGCAGACGTCAGGGTCGGAAAAGTCCATGACGAGAACCGGGTTTTTGTACGTCGCCGCAAGTGCAACGCAACTTGCGAGAAACAAAAAGGAACAGGAAAGAAACAGCCGACGCATAATATAAAGCAGGAAGCAGGAAAGGAGGGATATCTGGAATATCTAGACTTTCCAAAGCTTCCAGGTTTTCTAGAACTTCTAGAACTTCTAGAGCTTCTAGAAAACCTGGAACTCAGGACTAATGCTACTTGCGCTGTTCGCCGTCGACGAAGACTGCGGACGGCTTCCAGCTGCGCGGATTTATGACAACAAGGTCGGCGGTGAAGCCCTTCTCGACCTTGCCGAGCTTATCGCCCCACCCCTGTTCGATAGCCTGGTTCCACGATGTGGTGCGGACGAGATCCTTGAGAGGAATGCCGGTGACTTCGTGGACGTTCTTGAGGCCATTACCCATCCACAGCGTGGAGCCGGCCAAGTTGCCGCCCTTGACGAGACGCGCCTCGCCGTTCTCGAGTTTCACTTCGAGGCCGCCCATCGTGAACGCATAGCCATCCTTGCAGTGCGAACAGCGAAGGGAGTCGGTGATCATCTGCACGTGCGCGAGATTGCGGCGTGTAAAGATGAGCTTGAGCATGTCTGGGCAGAGGTGGATCTTGTCGCAGATGACTTCGGTGTTCAGGTCCTCGATGAGGAAGCCAGCGCCGACCATGCCGATTTCGCGATGATGGAGCGGCGTCATCTGGTTGCAGAAGTGAGTCATGTGACGAAGGCCGTTCTTGTAGGCCGGCATCAGGTCGGCGAGTTTCGCACCGGTATGTCCGCACGAAGGAACGACGCCAATCTTGAAGCACTCCTTGGCAAACTTCGCGCCACCCTCCGTCTCGACGGCGTAGGAAATCTGCTTGACGGGATAAATCCTGGCGATGGCCTTGACTTCCTTGATATCCGGCTTGCGGACGTAGCTCGGGTTCTGGGCGCCACAGCATTTGACGTTGATGAACGGTCCTTCGAGGTGGATGCCGGGCGCCTTGGCAAACGGCATGCCAGCGTCGGCGTACGCATTCAAATTGCGCGCCGCGGTCTCAAGCTCTTCGTGGGAAACAGTGAGTGTGGTCGGCAGGAAGGTCGTGACGCCTTCTTCGAGTTTGCCTTCGGCGAACTTGAAAATCGCCTGTGGATCCGCGTCGCAGAAATCGTACGTAAGCGCTCCGTGCGTGTGGACGTCGATGAAGCCAGGCATCACATACTGGCCCTTGACGTCGACAACGGTGGTCGCGCCCTTCTCGGACGCTGCCTTCGTCCCGACGCTCTTGATCGTCTTGCCTTCGATGACGATCGTCGCGTTCTCCAGGTCGATGCCCGGCGAAATCACGTGCGCGTTCTTGATGATTGTCTTCTCCATCGGTTCGCTCCTTGTTGGATTGTGGTTTTTATGTCGCAAATTATACCATTTGCCGGGAAAAAGCGCAAGTCAACTTTTTCCTACCAGAACGTCATCTGGCCAGGGAGGTCGGAAAGACGTTTACGGACCGCGCGGCGGGTGGGGCGGCCGTTGATGTCGAGATCCGACTCCTCGAGGTTTTTAAGAATTTCGCCTGCGCGGCTTACTACCTCGCCCGGCAGGCCCGCCATCGCGCCGACGTGTATGCCGAAACTCTTCTCTGCGGCGCCTCGCGCGATGCGGCGGAGGAAGACAATCCGCCCGCCTTCTTCCTTGACGCGCACGTTGTAGTTTTTCACGCCCTTGCCCTGGGTCTCGAGGTCGGTGAGTTCGTGATAGTGCGTCGCGAAAAGCGTCTTCGGCCTGCAATCGTGGCGGCCGGTGAGGTATTCTGCGACGGACCATGCGATCGACATGCCGTCGAACGTCGAAGTGCCGCGGCCGATTTCGTCGAGTATTATGAGCGAACGCGAGGTGGCGTTGTTGAGGATGTTGGCGGTCTCCTGCATTTCGACGAGGAACGTGGAGCGGCCGCGGGCGAGATCGTCGCCGGCGCCGATTCGCGTGAAGACGCGGTCGAGGACGCCGATGCGCATCGACGCGGCCGGCACAAACGACCCCATGTGAGCCATAATCGCGATGACGGCGACCTGACGGATGTAAGTCGACTTGCCGGCCATGTTCGGGCCGGTAATGAGCATCACCTGATTCTCGCCGCAATCGAGCGTCGTCGAATTTGGCACGAACGGTTCCGCGTCCGGGAGCTGCTCGACAACGGGGTGGCGGCCGTCGACTATCTCCAGCACGCCGGAATCGTCGACGACCGGGCGGACGTAGCCGGCGGAAAGGGCCCTGTCGGCAAGCGAGAGGATGGCATCGAGGCGGCCGATCTCCGAGGCGGTCGCCTGTATCTGCGCCGTCTTTTCCGCAATGCGCGCCACGATGTCCGCATAGAGCTGCTGTTCGCGGACAAGACCGCGCTCCTGTGCTCCGAGGACCTTGCGTTCGCGTTCCTTGAGCTCTTCTGTCACATACCTCTCGCCGGTGGTGAGAGTCTGGCGGCGAATGTAGTCCGGCGGGACTTTGGAGACGAACGACTTTGGCACTTCGATCATGAACCCGAACGCGGCGACATGGCGGACTTTGAGTTTCGGGATGCCGGTGCGCTCCTGTTCGCGCGCCTGGTATTGCGCCATCCACTCGTGCCCTTCCGTGGCGAGCGAACGCAGCTCGTCGAGTTCGGCGTCGTAGCCGGAAGCGATGTAGCCGCCAGAGTTCATCAAGGCGGGAGGGTCGTCGGCGATGCTCCGGTCGAGGAGATCGACGAGGGCAGGCTGGGGGATGAAATCGAAATCATGTCCGCCTTCCGGCGTTGCGGTGTCGTCGATAAGCGCAGGCACGGCACGAAGAGAATCGGCGAGGGCGCGCAGGTCGCGCGGGTTCGCGCGGCCGGCGTCGACTTTCGCGACCAGCCGCTCCATGTCGCGGACGATCGAAAGCGAGCGGCGCAGAGAGGTCAGCGCGAAGCGGTCTTTTACGAAACGCTCCACGAGGTCGAGCCGCGCGTTTATCTTCGCGGGGCTTGCGAGCGGCTGCAATATCCAGTTCCTGAGCGTCCTCGCGCCCATGGCGGTACAAGTGACATCCAGAATGCCAAGGAGGGAAGCCTCCTTCGCCACATCGCCTCCTGGGATGAGTTGGAGATTCTTAATCGCGGTCGCGTCGAGGACGAGCGCGTCGGCGGCGGTTCTGAGGCGCAGCTTGCGGACGTGGGCGAGGCTGTGGCGCAGCGTGGTGCCGACATAATAGAGAAGCGCGCCCGCAGCGGACACGGCGGCCTCGCGCCCGGCCAGCCCGAATCCATCGAGCGTGAAAACCTTGAAATGGCGTCCAAGCGCCTCGGTCGCCGCATCGAAGGAAAACGTCCACGCGTTCTCTTCGGTCTCCTTCATCACTTCGGCGGGGCGGAAGCGATCGAGCGCCTCGCCGAGTTTGGCCTCGGTGGGAAATTCCTCGACACTGAAGTCGCCCGTAGCGAGATCAAGAAGCGCGAGTGCGGATACGCCCCCCTTCCCGGCCCTGCCTATCGCGGCCACGTAGTTGTTCGCCGTCTCGTCGAGGATGCCTTCTTCCGTCACCGTGCCGGGCGTGACAATGCGCGTAATCTCGCGCCGGACGAGCCCCTTGGCCGTGCGCGGATCCTCCACCTGATCGCAAAGCGCCGCCGTCTTGCCGGCGCGGATCAGCTTGGCGAGATACGAATCGAGCGCGTGATACGGCACGCCGCACATCGGCATGCCATTGCGGCTCGTGAGCGTCGCGCCGAGGATGGGAGAGGCGACGCGTGCGTCCTCGCCGAACATTTCATAGAAGTCTCCCAGGCGGAACATCAATATTGCGCCCTCGGGTATCTCGCGCTTGAGCGCGAGATACTGCCTCATCATCGGCGTTGCCTCTGTAGCAGACATAGATAATTTTTCGATTTTCCCGCCTCTTCCCTCTACTCCAACTTGGACCTCTGGCGTGGGTCGAAGGCGTCGCGCAGCCCTTCGCCGACGAGGACGGTAAGGAACATTACGATAAAGAGCGCGAGGGCAGGGAACAGGATGAGCCACCACGCCCAGCGGAATTGCTGGGCCTCCTGCATGAGTTCGCCGCAACTGGGCGTCATCGGCGGCAGGCCGAACCCGAGAAAGTCAAGGGCCGCGAGAGAACCGATGGCGCCCATCAGGAGGAACGGGAAGAGCGTGATGAGCGGCGTCATCGCATTGGGGAGGATGTGCGAGAAGATTATCCTCGCCGCAGAGAAGCCCTGGCATTTGGCCGCCTCTACGAATGTTCTCACGCGGAGGCGCAGGAATTCGGCGCGCATGTAATACGAAACGCCAATCCAGTTGAATATCCCGTAGCAGACGAGGAGAATCCCGAACGAACGCCCAAGCGTAGAGCCGATGAAAATCATCACATAAAGGAACGGCATCGCCGACCAGATTTCGGTGAAGCGCTGGCAGACGATATCCGTAGCGCCGCCGAAATATCCTTCCACCGCGCCGACGACGAGGCCGAGAAACATCGCCCACACGGCGAGCACGAGGCCGAAAACGAGCGCGATGCGCATGCCATGCACGACGCGGGCGTAGACATCGCGCCCGCCGGAGTCGATCCCGAACGGATGTTCGCGACATGGCCGGAACGGGAACGAAATTTCTGGCGCCGGCAATACGCGCTTTGTCACGGCAGGAGGATCCTTCGGCTCCATAAATACGTGCGTGTAGCCTTCGTGCGGCGTACGCGTGATGTTGTAGAGCGCTTCGTCTACGCCCTTCGGGCCTTCGTAATCCCAAATCGACCCGTCGTCGCCTATGTTGTATCGCACCGTTTTTATGTCGTACGTCTGTTCGACGGCGCTTTGGCGATACTTCTCAAGCGTCTTTGTATCGACTACCTCGCGCGGGTCGCACGGGCAGACGAAATCGGCGAGCATGCAGAAGACGAATATCGCGCCAAGCGCGAGAAGCGACCACCAAGCGCGGCGGATGCGCTTGAAACTTCGCCATCTTTTCTTTGCCAGCGGGGAAAACTGAAACATGGCTCTCCTTTTATTGCCGATTTACGATTTTTCGATTTTCGATTTGCGCCCTGAACCTCCCGGGCCTTGAGCGCCTCGCAAATCGCAAATCGTAAATCGTAAATCGAAAAATCGTAAATCGTAAATCGAAAAATTCTCCATTCCTATTTCTTTGAAAAGTCTATTCTCGGGTCGATGACCATGTAGAGGACGTCGGAAATGAGATTCCCGACGAGTTGGAACGACGCCGTGAGCGCCAGGAGCGCGAGGAACACCGCATAGTCGCGCCCGATCAGCGCGTCCCACGAAAGACGCCCCATGCCCGGTATTTCAAAAATAGTCTCGATGATGATCGAGCCCGCGAAAAGAAGACCGATCATCGAACCGAGACCCGTCGCCACGGGAATAAGCGCATTGCGGAACGCATGGAGCCATATCGCCCTCTTGCGCGTGCCGCCCTTAGCAATGACGGTGCGGACGTAGTCGGCGGAAATCTGGTCGAGGAGCGAATTTTTCATGAGCAGCGTCAGCATCGCAAATCCGCCCGCCACATAGCAGCAAATCGGCAGCACCATGTGCCACGCCCTGTCGCGAAACCAAGTCCAGAACGAGACGTCGGTATCGAAATCCGACGAGACGCCGCCCAGCGGAAAGACGTCCCACAGCCCGTCTACCGTCCCGCAAAGAAACATCTTGAGCATCATCGCAAACGCGAACGAGGGAATCGCGTAGGCGACGAACACGACCACGCTCGACGCGGCATCGAACGGCTGGCGATGCTTGAGAGCCTTTGCGATCCCGAGCGGCACGCATATCAAGTATGTGAGCAGGAACGACGCGAGGCCGAACCAGATTGAAATGGGGATGCGCGAGGAAATGAGCTGCCACGCGGTCTTGTTGGGGTAGTCGTAGCTGGGCAATTTCATGCCCATCCTATTGACGACGAGCCAATCGTAATACTGACGCAAGACGGGCTTGTCGAAACCGAATTGCTTTTCGAGTTCCTTCTTGTATGTCTCGCTTATGTATGAAGCGCCTGCGCCGCCCGAGGCCTCGCCCGCGCCGCCCTGCGCCGCCATTCCGCGCATGCGCATCATACGCATCTCGACCGGTCCGCCCGGGAGAAAACGCGTAAGCATGAAACACACTACCGTGATGCCGATGAACGTCGGTATCACGAGCAAAAGCCGTCGCACAAGATATGCCAGTCTATCCATGTTTTTCGTGGAATGTTTTGATATATTATATCAAAAGATAGCCCCATCGGTCAAATCGAAGTGTGGAAATGTCCCAAGTCCCAAGTCCTAGGAACCAACAGCCACGGACGTGGAAGAGCTATTTGCGGGATTCATCTTGTCGCACCGGGAGACTTAGGACTTTTCACATTTCGCGTGAAGTCGCGGCCTTCATACCGCGGCGGCACGTAGCCGTGCTCCGAGCCTTGCACCCAGACGATGGACTTGTTTTCGCCGGGGATGTTGTTCCAAAGTTTCGCAAGTCCCATCGGCGGGCAACAATAATCGCCTAGCCCCGCGCGCGGGATATGGACGCGGCAGGCAGGCGGGATGCGCTTGGCCCAGTTGGCCGCATCGTAATAGGGCATTCCCTCTACACAGCGGATGTACCAGCCGTCGCCTGCCGCCTTTTTATCTAGCCTGGCGTTGTTCATATACATGTCGCAGCACCAGGTTATCGCGGACTCCGCCTTTGTGACGCCCTCTCCGCAACCTGCCGCCCATATGGTCTGCAAGCCGCCCTGGCTGCCGCCGTTGGCGTAAAGATCGCGTCCGTTCCATTCCTTCAGCGTCTTTAGATATTGCAAAGCGCGCTTGACCCTCAGCACCATGCCGTTGAAATACGCCGTCTCGGGGTCTTTGTTTTGGGCGGGGTCGAACGCATACGTGCAGCCGTTCGAGCGAATCTCCCAGCGCAGGGCCTTCGTATCGGCGGCGGTCGCGCCAAACTCGGCGAGCTTGAGACCGTGGGCGTTGATGTTGAAGACTATCTCGTCGGCCGGGCACCATCCGGGTTTTGAATGGACGCAATTGTCGCCGCTGTAGCCGTGGGTGACGAGGCGGCACGGGAAAGAAGCGCCGTCTTGGGCCGCCTTCGGGATGGAAAGATAGCCCGTCACCGGTCTGAGACCGGCGCAGTCGACCCGCACGGCAAACATGCGCACGGCGGGATTGGCAGATTCAATCTCCACGCGGTCATCCGTTATCGGCACAGCGTCGAGGCGCGCGAATTGACGCGCCCAGAACGCATCGAAATCCGCCGGCTCCGGCGCGGTGGTCAGAGCCTCGACGTCGACCCCGGCGCCCCCGTCGAAAAATACGTCCTTCTTCGATTTCTCGAACTCGTTCATCGCCTTGCGGCCCTCGGGCGTGGCGGAATCTCCCGTGAAGCGCCGCTTCACGCGTTTGCCGTCGCGATCGACCACATACGCCTCCAGCCGCACGAAGCCGGGCTTCGCAAGGCTCGTTTTATAAACGAACGGCGCGGACGTGAACGGCGCCTCGCCGCTTTCGAAGTTGCCGTAGTCGTCGGAACGCGTCCATTTGAGAGTATAGTCGCCTTCCTTGATTTCGCCTTCAACGCCCATGGGCTCAACCGTAAAGACGATCTCCTCGCCGCTCTTGTAGTCGAGAGGATTCTTGTCCGTCGTGCCCTTGAGCCAGGCGTTGTCGAACGCGCCCGCGAAAAGCGCAAGCGCATCAAACGCGAAAACCGCGACTGCCGCAAGCGCCTTGCGCACAGCATGCACCCTGTTGTCATGAACATGATTCATATACTCCATCTCCTTGATTGCACTATCTTGACGACGGATATTATACCACAAAGCCGATGAAGAGGGAAGTAGGAAGCGTGAGGGCCGCGCTTGTCGCGGCCAAAGTAGGAAGTAGGAAACAGGAGATTTACTGCTCGAACGGGGCGTACGCAATATCTCCTGCTTCCTACCTCCTACTTCATGCTTCGTCCGCGCTTCGGCCGCGTTGAAGTGCGGACGAAGCGCATCTTCCCTCTAAAGTTTCGCCCGGTTGACGAAATAGACGGCGCCCACCATGCACATGAACGCCCAGAGGTAGTCCCAGCGCCATTTCTCGCCCATGAAGAATATCATGAACGGCACGAACACGCAGACCGTTATCACTTCCTGCATGATTTTGAGCTGGGCGATATTGAGACCGGCCGAAGCGCCGATGCGGTTGGCAGGCACGGCGATGATGTATTCCACGAGCGCGATGAGCCAGCTGACGAGGATGATGACGGCAAGCGGCCAGCTCGACTGGCCTGCGCGCTGGTATTTGATATGCCAATACCATGCGAACGTCATGAACGCATTGCTCGCAAAAAGCATCAAGATTGTTATTGCGATACGAATCATATGGTCAATTTTCCGATTTGCGATTTACGATTTTCCGATTTGCGATTTACGATTTTTCGATTTACGATTTGCGATTTTGCGATTTACGATTTGCGATTTGCGCTCTCAGCATCCATTTTTAACACAGAGGCACAGAGGAACAGAGGAACACAGAGAATTTTTTCGATTTTCGATTTGCGCCCGGTGCCTCTGTGCATCTCTGTGACTCTGTGACTCTGTGTTAAAAAGGA
>DFGB01000070.1:39093-46904 GCA_002371135.1 Verrucomicrobia bacterium UBA3761
AAATCGTAAATCGAAAAATCGTAAATCGAAAAACCGCCTATTCCCTGCTTGCAGCCGCAACGCAGACGCGGCGCAAGCGTGCGCCGGTTTCGGACGGGCGAAACGGCGGCTGAATGTAGATGAGCGGCGAGTCGCTCCAGGGCAGCACCTTCACCGTGATCCTTCCCGCCGGGATGCGCCACAGTGCGCACCTGAGAGGAAGGCCCTTGTAGAAATCGTCCGCGACCGGGACGCCGTCCACATAGACCCTCGCGACGTCGCCGAGGTAGTCCGCTTCGAGGATGCAATCCTTGCGCTCGAGATTCCCGGGCAGCGCGACTTCCCATTCGGCCGCGTTCTCCCAGTCCGCCTCTGACGGCTGTTCGGCGATGTTCCTCCGTCCCGTCTTGATTTCCCGCGCAGACCCGGCCTCTTTCACGAGCCTGAACTCTACATCCGTGCGGGGCTTGGGCGCGGGAGGCCGCGGAAAGTCGACGATCCTGACGTCGAATGGCGAGCCCTCGAACTCCACCTTCGGGTCGAGGCCGGGGATTTTCATCATGACGAGCGTATCACCGTCCCATTCGACCGGCTGGAGGGTGGCGGACTTTATCGTTCCGAGGCGCGTCTTCCAATTCTGCGGCACGATGTACGGGACGCAGTTCGTGGCGTAGTGGCGCATGTAGTCCGAGTGGAAGAGGAACGGTCCGCGGCGGGCGTTGTGCCCATCCATCACTTCGACATCCGCGAGCGCGAAATCGGCCGCGAAGTTCTTGCAGAATTTATGGAGGGGCTTCAAAAGTCCGTGCGTGAACGTCGTCTCGCCGAATTCAGAGACGGGACCGTAGAACTCGTAGCTGAACGGCGGCAGGTCGTTGTGGTTCGTATACAATGAAGACTGACGTTCGTTGAAGAACACGCCTTCTTGCGGACGATTGGGGTTTGTGCCGCCCGCATACATGTAGTAGCCGAGCATGTTCGAGCCGCAGCCGAGTTTGACGAGCGCCATCGCATACGTATCCATGGGCTCGACGCGTACGCGATGCGCGTAGGAGGACGGCATGCCGCCGCCGAGTTCGCACGTCAAATACGGGTACTGCGCGGTACGCTTGTCGTCGACGTCCGACTGCGGCAGTTGTTCCGTCGCGATGTTGGCGGATACGCGAGTATCGGAGAATTTGAAGGCGTTGGCGAACTTGCCCGGGCTCACCTGCGGCCGCCGCTCCCAGAAGCCGTCCGCGTAATCGCCAAAGAGCGGCAGAATCTGGCCGTACTCCACGGCGCCACGCATCTCCGGCCAGCCGGTGCGCGTGTAGAACGGCACGTCGAAACCGCATTTGCGGGCGAGGGCCTTGAGCGCCATCATGTAGGGCCACGGTCCGGCGCACTCGTTTTCCAGCTGGACGCCGACGACCGGGCCGCCGTCCTTCCAAAGGAGGCCCTTCGTCTCTTCGCCCAGACGCCGCCAGAATTTTTCGACGCATCCAAGAAACTCCGGGTCGGTGGAGCGCAGTCTCTTCGACGACGCCCCGAGGCGCGCGATCAGCCAGTCGGGGAATCCGCCCTCGACGCATTCGCCGTGGGCCCAAGGGCCTATGCGCAGCACGACGCGCATGCCCTCGTCCCCGCATATTTTCAAAAACGCGGCCACATCGCGCCGGCCGGAGAAGTCGAACCCGCCCTCCTTCTCTTCGTGGTGCGCCCAGAAGACATACGTCGCGACGATGTCGACGCCGCCGTCCTTCATCTTGCGCACGTAGTCGCGCCATTCGTTTTCCGGCACGCGGGAATAGTGCATTTCTCCCATGACGGGTACGACCGGCTCGCCATCGAAAAGCAGGCATTTCGTCGTGACCGCAATCTCGCGTCCGTCGGGATTCACTCTGCTCCCCTGAGCCTGCGGGATTGGATCCCCGGCCGCGCTCTCTACGCGTTCATCCGTGCGCGGCGCCTCCATGATGGCGCGGCAGAGCCAGAGGAGAGGCGCCTGGCCGTGCGGGTCGCCATTGACGCGAGGGCGGCCGAGGTAGTGGCGGCGGTCGTTCTTCCAGCCGGTGCCGGCGCAGACGCCGGCGAGGTTGCCGTATTCATCGAGCCGGGCGACGAGTGCAGCGAAGGCCTTTTCGACGGCGGCGCGGGCGGATGCCGCCAAAGCGGCGTCTTCGAACAAGCCCGCGTTGAGGCCGGATTGCAGAGCAAATGCGAACATGGCCGAGCCGCTCGTCTCGTCCCACGATTCGGCGTCGTCGACGATCTGTCCCCAGAGGCCGCTTTCGCGCTGCATGGCGAGGAGAGTCGCCATCATCCTGCGATACCCGGCGAGTATCGGGGCGCGCTCGGGAGCGCCGGGCGCGAGCCAGGCGAGGTTGAGCGCCATTCCGGCGGCCATCCAGCCATTGCCGCGCCCCCACGCGAATGGCGCGCCGGGGGCGTGGTTGAAGAGGCCGTCCGCGCGCTGGAGGCGTTCGAGATACAGGCACATCTCGCGCGAGGAGCGTTCGATGTACTTCATCTCGTGCGTGGCGCGGTAGGCCTGCGTCTGGAGGAGCGTGATCATGTACATGTCGTCGATCCAAAGCCGCGTCTGGGGAGAGTATCCCTTCTCCCACCACGCCATGCGCTCCTCGAAAGGGATCTTGTCGTACATGCCGTCGCCCCAATCGAGCCCCTCGACTGGCTTCTCCCACTGGCGCTCGGCGTAGCCGAGGCCGAGCGCGAGGGCGTCGGCATCGCCTGTGAGGATGGCGATTTCGAGCGGGATGGCGCCGACGATGGCGAGGTCGACATGGCGCATATCGTTCATCACGCTTTTGCGCTCGCCGCGGTATGGGTCGAAAAAGCGCACGAGGCGCTCGACTAGATTCGTATCGCCCGCGAGGCTGGCGCATTCGAGCGCGTTGACCCAAAGCGTCGCGGTGGCGTAGTGGATGTATGTGCCGCCGCCGTAGGCCTTGCCGCCGCTGTAGCCCTGCGGCTTGTAGAGCGTGGGGTCGGTGGAGAGGAGCAACTCGCCTAGTTTGTGCGAAACCCTCGCCGCCTCTTCCTTCAGGCCGGCGGCAGGGGCGGCAATGGCGAGCGCCGCGAAAATCGTGCAGATGAGGTGTTTCATGACGGGGGCTCTAGACAATCTAAACATTCCAGGCTTTTCACCCTTCGTAAGGCCGAACGCGCAGACGGACGCCAAGCGAATCGCAAAGCGCCCGGGCCCGGGCGATTTTAGCGTCGTCGGAGACAGGCGGCCCGACGATCGTCATCGCGACGTCGGGGACGAACTCCTTCGCGTCGCGCGCGAATTTGAGCATCGCCGCATGCGATGAAGGACCGAACTTCGGCGCGCAGAGTCTGAAATATTCCTCCGGATCGTCGGTGTTGAGCGAGATGGAAAGCGCGTCGACCTTGCCTGCGAAAAGCGGCGCCGTTCTCTTGCCGTTGATTAAATCGCCAAGGCCGTTCGTGTTGACGCGTATGCGCACGTGCGGATGGCGCTCTTTCATGAACGCGGACGCCGCGAGGAGCGTATCGAGGCGCTCCGTCGGCTCGCCATAGCCGCAGAAGACGAGCTCGCCGTAGCACGTCCAGTCCCACGTTTCGAGGCTCTCTTCGAGTTCCTCCGGCGTGGGCTCGCGCTCCAGCCAAAGGTCGGGCGAGCCGAAAACGGTCGCGCCGTTGTTGCGCAGACAGAACGAGCATGCGCACGGGCAGCGGTTCGTTATGTTTGCATATACGGCGTTTTTGACTTGATATGTAATCGTCTGTGACATGGGAGAGAAGAGAATTTTCGATTTACGATTTACAATTTACGATTTGCGATTTGCGATTTTTCGATTGCTTCAAGCCTCGCTTCAAGCCTTCCTTATTTAACACAGAGGCACGGAGGAACAGAGGAATCCGAGAGAGAATTTTCTATTTTCCGATTTTCGCTAAAACCTCTGTGTTCCTCTGTTCCTCCGTGCCTCTGTGTTAAAACGAGAGGCTTGAACCAATCGAAAATCTAAAAATCGAAAATAGAAAATAGCAAATTGGAAATTGGAATTGGCAACATTCCACAAATTCGATTTTGTCAAAGCAAATCGGAAAGGACTTCTTCAATGGCCAGGCCGTCTGTGCGCGGGATTTGGAGCGCTTCGGAGCGTTCGACGGCATGTGCGACGAAACGCGCCGCCTTGGCAACGCTCTCGCCAAACGCCACGCCGTTGATCGCATCGGCGAGAATCACCGATGAAAACACGTCTCCGGCGCCGCTGCGGTCGCCGCCGATCTTTTCCTCTTCGCATGTGAAGCGGCGTTCGCCCGCGGACGGATCGAGCGCGAAATTGACGAGTCTGCCGCCGCGCTCCACTCCCGTTATCACGACTTTGGCGTTGTTGGGCGCACTGAGCTTTTCGCAAATCTCCCATATGGCGCCGTCGTCCATCGCGCTGTCATACTCGACTGCCGCAAGCACGCACGCCTCGGTCAGGTTGGGCGTGAGGATGTCTGCGACGGGGATGAGGCGGCGCATGCCTTCTGCGAGTTCACGGCTGTAAGTGGAATAAAGCCGGCCGCTGTCGCCCATCACAGGGTCGACGGCGACGATTGGCAGCTTGTCGCCTTTGCGGAACGCTTCAAGGAAGCGAAAGACGAAATCGATTTGCTCCTTCGAGCCGAGGAAGCCGGTCTGTATGGCCGAGAAACGCAAATCAAGGCGCTTCCATTCGCGGATGTAGTCGTCCATGTGCGCCGTATAGTCGGTCCAGGAGAACGACGGGAAACCGGTGTGGTTGGTGAAGATGGCGGTCGGCACGGCGCAGCACTGCACCTTCATCGCAGACAAAATGGGGATGGCGACCGCAAGCGAGCATCTGCCAAAGCTCGCAAAGTCGTTTATCACTGCCGCTTTGTGTTGCCTGTTGTGAGACATGAATGCAGAAAGGTAGGAAGTAGGAGATTTAAGTAGGAAGTAGGAGATTTAAGTAGGAAGTAGAGCGTGCAATCCGCCCGGGCGGCCAATCTCCTACTTCCTACTTGCGCGAAGCGCGGCTGAAATCGACGATGTGGCCCATCAGCGAACGCATGCCGCGCCAGTAGAAGCGGAAGTCGAAGAGCGTGCGCGTGGAGGCGATGCGGTGCCATAGGGCGCGCGGCTGGAGGAAGCCGCGGTACACGTCGCGCACGGCGGCCTTGATTTCGTCTTCGCTGGCGCGAGGGGTGCGGACCACCTGGCGGCGCATGTCATACTCGTCCCAGTCGAGCGTGAGCAGGTCGCCGCTTTCCTTGAGCTGGCGGAAAAGCGGCGTGCCGGGATATGGAATCGTGATGGTGCACTGCAACGTCGAGGCGTGGCCGCAGGCGAGGAGGCGGCGCGCGAGACGCACGGTGTTGGCAATCTCCTCCGGGCCTTCCCACTGATGGCCGAACATGAACGTGAGATGCACGTCGAGCCCGGCCTCGGTCGCCCATGCCGCCCCCTTCTCGACATCCTCTACTTTCAGCGCCTTGGCGAATCTATCGAGCGTCGTTTGGTTTGCGGATTCGACGCCAAAGAGGACGAGGCGGAAGCCCGCCTTGCGCATAAGCTCGTAATCGGCCTTTGCAAGCCGCCCGAAACGCATATTGCAGTCTATCCTGACGCGGCGCGGGAGCCCCCGGCGTATCATCTCCTCGCAAAACTTCGTCAACCACGGCCCGACGGGGAACGAGCCCGAATCATCCATTATCTCCTTGACGCCGTAGCGCTCTACGAGATATTCTATTTCATCGACGACATTCCGGGGGCTGCGCGTCCTGTAGCGCGGGTAGAGAGTGGTCCAGCTGCAAAATGTGCATTTGGCATGCCAGCAGTCGCGACCGGCCATTATGTATGTTCCCGGAGTGCGACGGAAGTTGCCGTTCTTCTCTGCGTATAACCGCCAGTCGACGAGATCGCGGTCGATCCACGGCGCCGTATCGAGGTCGTGGTTCAGTTCGAACGGGCCGGTGGAACGCACCGTCCCGTCGCCATCGCGATACCATATGCCGGGCTCGAACTTGGATGCGTCGAAACGCGACGAGACGAGATTCGCAAGGAGGAAATCCCAGTCGCCGCCTGTGAGAATGTAGTCGACTGGGGAGCGCGCAAAAGATTCTTCGGGGAGCGCAGTGACGTGGTCGCCCACAAGGACGAATTTCGCGCCGCTGCGGCCTTGCGCCCTTCCAAGCCACTCCCAGTGGCGTTTTACGACGGGCGTTTTCGTTTCGAGGACGACGACTTCGGGGTTGAAACCCCAAAGCCGCCTCTCGAATTCATCCTCGTCGAGTTCGCCCGCGATCGCGTCTAGGAATAAAACCTCATGCCCCGCCTTCTTCAACATCGTCGCCGCTGTCGCAGGCACGACGGGGAAGATGTAGGTCGGACGCGAGAACCACTGGAACTGGCGGTTCTGCGTGAGCAACGCCACGCCCTTCTCGCTCTTCAGCGGAGGATACGCAATCGCGACGCGCATGAGGAGATTTCGATTTTTCGACTGTTCGGTTTTTCGATTGTTCGATTGGTTCAAGCCTCTCGTTTTAACACAGAGGCACGGAAGAACAGAGGAACCCGAGAGAGAATTTTTCTATCTTCCGATTTTCGCTAAAACCTCTGTGAATCTCTGTCCCTCTGTCCCTCTGTGCCTCTGTGTTAAATAAGGAAGGCTTGAAGCAATAGAAAAATCGAAAAATTCTCTCCCGGATTACCACTTGTAGCCGAGTCCGAGGATGTAGCGGATGTCGCTGTGCTTGGTGTTGTCGCCGACCTTGGACTTGTAGTCCCACTCGATCTTGCCGATGAGCTGCCAGTTGGCGTGGAAGGCGTATGTCACGCCAAAGTCGGTGTCGAGCATGTAGTTGTCGCTCCACTCGTCGGCCTGAGGGAGATATTCGAGGTTGTGGATGAAATCGAGGCCTTCGACGGCGGCGATTTCCCACGTGAAGTGATGCGCATAGCGGAACGCGCCGTAGTCGTCGGATTCCATGTGGTCGTACTTCTCGCCGACGTACGACATGCCGAGTTCCTGGTTGAAGGACATCTTGCCCGCGCCGAAGTCGCGCTTCTCGAACCACTGGTAGCCAAGGCCTGCGCCAAGCCTCCAGCGATATTCCAAATCCATGATGCGGTCGAACTCATACTTGCCGTTGAGGTAGGTGTAGAACTTCTGCGACCAGAAGTGGTCTTCCTGCGCCTGAAGCTCGAAGCGCGAAGTATTCTTCTGCTTCGTCTGCTTGGAGTCGCCGGACTGGTCGAAGTAGTAGCCGACCGACGCGGTGAGCCTGTCCTTCTCCCACCTGCGCGAAGCGTTCGCGAGGATGGTGGCGGATTCGCCGACCGTATTGCCGCGCGTCGCAGTGCCGGAGAGGTTCACGCTGCCTTCCCACTTCTCTTCCTTGGGGTCGACGGCCTTGACATGCGCCATGTCGAGGTCCTTGCGCACGTCGCCTTCGAAGTAAACGAGCTTGCCGTCTTCGACGGTGAGATACTGTTCGCTCTTCGTGTCGTCGAGATACTGGACGATGTGATTCTTCTCGCTTTCGAGCGAGGCGATCTTCTCAATGTCGATGACGACGTCGCCGACGTCCTCGGACTTGAACGCGAGTTTGCCGTCGCGAATGACATCCGCTTCGCCCGTGAGGAACGCGCCGGATTTGAACACGACCTTGTCGGCCATCGCCATCGTCGACACCGCGCACGCAAACAGCGCGGCCATCATAGTTTTAGTATGCATATTGTTGTTTTTTCGTTATTGAAAAAAGTTGCCGCATATTATAGCATTTGCAGTGCCAAGGGTCAAGGGGGGAGGAAACAGGCAAAAAAAAGTGTCGCGTGGAAAGCAAAAGCG
>DFGB01000062.1:0-2565 GCA_002371135.1 Verrucomicrobia bacterium UBA3761
CATGATGACCTTCTTGGCGCCGGCGGCGATGTGCGCGCGGGCCTTCTCGTCGGTGAGGAAGAGGCCGGTGGACTCGACGACGACTTCGGCGCCGACTTCGTTCCACTTGAGTGCCGCAGGATCCTTCTCCGCGGTGAGGCGGATGGCCTTGCCGTCGACAGTCATCGTGGTGCCGTCGACCTTGATGTCGTGATCGAACTTGCCGTGCACGGAGTCGTACTTGAGCATGTACGCGAGATAGTCAGGGTCGAGAAGGTCGTTGATGCCGACGATCTCGATGTCGGAGGCGAAGTTCTCCACAGCAGCGCGGAAAACCATGCGGCCGATGCGGCCGAAGCCGTTGATGCCAACTTTGATTGCCATTTTGTTTTTTCCTTTCGTGAGAAACTTGGTTGATGATGGTTGAGCTCGTGAAGCTTACTTGCCGGCCTTGCCGCTCTTGAGGCAGCGGGCGCAGATGCAGATGCGCTTCATGTTGCCTCCGGCGTCCATGACGCGGACGGTGCGGAGGTTGGGGAGGAAGCGGCGCTTCGAGATGCCGGTCGTGTGCAAGCCGATGCCGCCTTTGTACTTCGGCGAACCCTTGCGAACGATCACGTTGCCCGAAGACGGGCCCTTCCCGCATATTTCACATACTCTGGACATAGTCGTGTTCCTTTCAATTACTTGACTTCGCCGGGCTGCCACTCGACGGAAGCGAAAGCGTTGTCGAACGCAGCGCCAAGGCCGCCGAAGGAATCGCTGCCCGCGGTGGAAGCGCTGATCGGCTCGGGCGTCTCGCCCGCCGCCTCGGCTTCGAGAGCCTTGAGTTCGGCGTCGCTCATGCCCATCGCGCGGATCGAAAGGCCGATGCGGCGCTCGCCGCGGTCGACGCGGATGACGCGTGCCTCGACCTCCTGGCCGATCTGCAAAGCGTCCTTCACCTTCTCGATGCGCTGGTCGGAAATCTGCGAGATGTGCACAAGACCGTCGACGCCGTCCTCGAGCTCGATGAACGCGCCGAAGGATGCAATCTTCGCGACCTTGCCCTTGACCGTCGCGCCGACGGGATAGCGCGCGGAAATCTCCGCCCACGGATCGGTCTGCGCCTGCTTGAGGCCGAGAGAGATGCGCTGCTCCTTCGTGTTGACGTCGAGAACGACCGCCTCGACTTCCTGTCCCTTCTGGAGGCATTCCGAAGGATGGTTGATCTTGCGCGTCCAGCTCATGTCGCTGACGTGGATCATGCCGTCGATGCCCTCTTCAAGCTCGACGAACGCGCCGTAGGCCGTGAAGTTGCGGACCTTGCCCTTGATCTTCGAGCCGACCGGGAAGCGGTCCTGGACGGTATCCCAGGGGTTGACCTGCGTCTGACGGATGCCGAGGGCGATCTTCTGGTTTTCGACGTCGACGCTGAGGACGACGACCTGGACTTCATCGCCGATGGAGAGCATGTCGCTCGCGCGGGCGATGCGCTTGGTCCACGAGAACTCGCTGATGTGCACGAGGCCTTCGATTCCGGGAGCGATCTCGACGAACGCGCCGTATGCCGCGAGGTTGACGACCTTGCCGGAAACGCGCGAACCGACGGGGAACTGGTCCTGGATGGTCGACCACGGATTCTCGGTCATCTGCTTGAGGCCGAGCGAAATGCGCTCGCGGTCGCGATCGACATCGAGAACCATGACGTCGAGCTCCTGGCCGACGTGGAGGAGTTCGCTCGGGTGCTTGATGCGGCCCCAGGACATGTCCGTGATGTGGAGGAGGCCGTCGAGGCCGTCGAGATCGATAAACGCGCCGAAGTCGGTGATGTTCTTCACGCGGCCCTTGCGCTTGTCGCCCTTCTGGAGCGTATCGAGGAGCTGCTGCTTCTTCTCGGCGAGAGTGCCTTCGATGAGTTCGCGGCGCGAAACGATGAGGTTCTTGCGCTCGTTGGAAATCTTGATGACTTTGAAGTCGAACGTCTGGCCGACGTAGGGCTCGAGGTCCTTGACGGGGGTGACTTCGACCTGCGAGCCGGGGAGGAACGCCTCGACGTCGTCGATCTTGACGAGCAGGCCGCCGCGGACCGCGCTCTTGATCGTACCCGTGACCACGCTGCCTTCGGCGTAGCGCTCCAGGATCTTCTCCCAGCGGATCTTCTCGTCTGCGCGGCGCTTGGAAAGCTCCACCGTGCCGGTGCGGTCGTTCTCGAGCTGGACGAGCATGACCGTTACTTTGTCTCCGACCTTGACGTCGGCGTCCTCGCCGAATTCGTTGAGGCCGACCGAACCCTCGGATTTGTAGCCGATGTCGATGTAGACGTCATCATCCTTGATGGCGCTAACCGTTCCAGTGACGATGCTGCCGTTCTTGAACTTCGACTCGGTTGCGCAGCCGGAGAGCATCTCGGCCATCATTGCCGAACGCTCGGTAGGCGGCGTAGGTTTGCGAATTGCCATTTTGAACTTTGTTTGGTTTGTTGTGATTCACGGTTTTCTGCCGTGTCCGCCTCGTCTTTGAGCGCGGAATGCATATTTTACCATATTTTGGTGAAATCGCGCAAGGGGGGGATTTATCCAATTTGCGATTTTTCGATTTGCGATT
>DFGB01000062.1:2654-11531 GCA_002371135.1 Verrucomicrobia bacterium UBA3761
TTTGCGATTTTTCGATTTGCGATTTGAGATTTGCGATTTGAGATTTGCGATTTGAGATTTACGATTTTTCGATTTGGGCGCAAAGGGCGCAAAAAAGCCGCGCACCCCTGCCGAACGGGCGAAGCACGCGTTGCGCACGAACGCACAAGGGACATCCCCCGGCCGAAGGCTGTCCCAAGAAGCGCCTGCCCTGGCGCCAAGGAATATCCCCCAGCCGAAGGCTGTCCGCGAAGCGGATGCCCTAGCAGTAGTGCGCGGCTTCAGCCGCGCACTACTTCCTCCTTGCGCGAAGCGCTGTTGCGGCCGCTATTTCACGATTATCATAAGGCCCGGCGGGATGTTCGCGACGGTCGCTACTTTCGCAGCGCCTTCTACTTCTTCGCCGAAAACCGAATAGACCGGCGTGACGGCGTAGTTGTCGATTGCGCCGCCTTTCGCCCACTCGACGGGCAGGTTGCCGTCCTTACCGCCTTCAATCGCCTTGCCGTTCTTCGTCCATTTGTAGGAAACGGCGCCGACGGCAAGGGCAGAGAGCGTAGTCGAGTTCGAGCCCGAAACATGCGTCAAAGTCGCGTTCTGCGGAGCGGCGATCCATTCCTCCGCGCCTTCATGTCCGCACCCGGATACCGTGAGTCCCTTCGCCGTCAGCAGCGCGCTCTCGGGATGGACAAGATCGCGAAGCCCCGCCACGCCGTTTTCGACGACTGGCACATAGTCGCGCACCATGTCGCTACCGTTGTAGATCGTGAGGCGGTAGAGACGGGCTTTCGCGTACATGTAGCCTTGGTCCTTGTCCGGCACGGCAAGCGAACCGAAGACGAGCGTGCTGGCGCTCGTCGCGCCCGAAGCCGACACGCTGGTGCTGGTGTAGGTGGAGCCGTCCATCGCTCCGGGCGTCATGCTCATCGTCGTATTGGGAGCGTCGAATACGACAAGACGGCGCTGGTGATCCACCGGGATTTCGGAATGCGCAACCGTCCAGCCCTTGTTGAAGATGATGGAATATTTCCCGTCGGTTCCGCTGCTGTTCTGCGTGTAGAGGCGGCAGAACAATCCGCTGCTCGCGTCAAACAGTTCCTGCTGTGGCTTGTTGTAGCCGTTGGCGAAACCGAAATCGACAACGAGTTTCGTGTTGCCGTTCGGAACGTAGCCGGTATCGACGCGCTGCGCGCCGGAGAAGAGAACGTAGGCGTCCTTGTCGCGATTGGACGATAACGCGACATCGCCGCCCGCCTTTGGCATGCCGTTCTTGCCATTGTTTATATCCCACGCGACCTTGACGAAGGTATCGCCGCATTTCAACCCTGGCGCGCCGTTCTTCACATACGGGACGTATTCGCGGACGAGAGACCCGGATTCGTAGATTTTCAGCCCGTAGATGCGAAGAGGCGTGTAGCCGCCGCCGGTGTTGGCGGTCGCGCCAAGCTTGATGGTTGTCGCGGCATTCGCCGAAAACGCCGCGAACACGCCATTCGTGTTGGCGTAGTTGGCGTAGCCGGCGGTCAGCATCGTGACGGCCTTGTTCTGCGAGTCGAGGACTGCGGTGCGGCGCACAAGCTCGGCGTTTGCCTGCGACGGCAGCCCGACGCCCTTCCACATGGCCGTGCCGAGGCAGGCGCCCATTGCGTTTGCATTTTGATAAAGAGCCACCGTCTCGGTGCTGTTGCCTGCCTGGAGCAGGTACCAGTCTCCGCTCCCAGTGCGGTTCGCCGCGAGGGCATAGTCGAATTCAATGCGTGTATTCGGCCCGGGGGTGTAGCCAGTGTCAATGAAGTGGCCGCCCTTTGCGCCATCCGCCTGGGTCTGGTCGTTGCCGGCAAGCTCGATGAAGCCGTCATCGGGGATGCGCTCGACGTCGCCGCCGGCCGTGAGACCGGATACATTGTATTCCGCAGAATGGAAATGTTCTCCAACAGTATCGCGGAAACCTGCGACGCCGCCCTTTACGCAAGGGACGAGGTTGCAGACAAGCGCGCCTTTCTTGTAGAACTTAGCACCGTAAATGCGCGCCTTGGACGGATTGTCGATCGTGGAGCCGTTGGCATTGGTCATGCGGCCGAAAAGCGCAATCGGGACGTTGCCTGTTGCCGAGAGCCCCGGAGCGGATTTCATCGATTCCGTCTTGTTCGTGACGGATCCGGTGATATCGTGGACTTTCCCCGCCGGGATGTCGAAGACGACAGTGTGCCGATTCAAATCTGGCATCACCAGATACGTTCCGCCGACCCATCCCTGCCCGACATGGAACGAAAGGCCGAGGGTATCGTTGACGTAGTATGCGGCATTCTGCCCGCCGCCCACGTAGACGCCGAAAAGCCGGGCACCCTTCTCGACGGCCGTGAAAGCATAGTCGACCTCGATCCGCAGATCGGAGGCCGGCAACACGCCGGTGTTTACGAAGGTCGTTCCATCGCTTTCGATGTAGGCGTCGCCGGTGGGGGCTGGGGCGTCATCCTCCTGCCACTGCCAGGTGAGGCGCACCTTCGCCGAGGTGTCGGTGGCAGAGTAAGAGCAGGACTCGCCGGCGACGGGGGCGCCCCAGTCGGAGCCGTCCCATGTTTCGAGCTTGTAGCCCGTGCAGATGTAGTCGGTGCCGTTCAAAGTGGCCTTCTGCGGTGCGGAGAACGTGTAGCCGTCCTCATCGAAGGCGTATGCGCCAGTTTCCTCGTTGCCCTCAAGCCCTGCGACGGACGTCTCGACTACGACGTTAGTGACGGGAATGCCGTTGAAAAAGCGGGCGTCGTCGAGCGCGCGGTTCTGCGAAAGTTCCGAAGCCGAAAGGACCTTGTTGTAGACGCGGACGGCCTTGATCGTGCCGTTGAGATAGCGGTCGTTGTCAGAGGCGGTGCCCAGCCATCTTCCGCCAACCGTAAACGCCCGAGCGCCGACCGAAGTCATCGTGGTGCCTGCCGCCACCGTTCCGGTTTCCGTCTCGAAGACAGAGGACTTGCCCTTGTCGTAGAGCGCCGTCGCGTAGTAGTGGCGGCCCGTGTAATCCGGTATGCTGACGGAAATTTTGCTTGACTCTGGTTTTACCCGGAAAACGAGTTGGTTGTTATTGCCCTTGTATGTATAAATTCCACAAATGTCGTCGCCGCCGCCGTCGAAGAAGAAGGGATAGTTCGCGGTCTGCGCCGACTTATCGGCGTCGAAGACCAGCTGTATCGTAAATGCGTTGCCAAGAGTGATGGCATCTGCAAGCCGGCCGATCTCGCCGCCGCCGAAGACGTAGCCGTCGTCCGCCCATTCGCTGACCACGCCGCTGCCGGTCTTGTTCCCGAAGGATACGCTGTTCCCCGCCGCGAGGTCGATCCACTGCGAGGCGTCGCCGTCGTGCGCCTTGAGAAGCCCGACGTTGCGGATGCCGTCGAGCTGCAGGAGCAGATTCTCGCGTGCGACGTAGTTGGACGGTTCGTACTTGAGCGCGGCGCGCGCCGCCGGAGGGGCGAACACGCCAAGTGCGGCGCAAAGCGCGACTATTGCAGAGACAAGCGGGCGAATGCGCCCTCCACCCCTGATTCCGACAATGCTAAGCATTTTCATGATTTTAATCCTGATTGATTGCTTGTTTACTGTCTTGAACGACTCCAGAGCCAGGGAACCAGACCCCATCGTCACCATGAAGTATAGCACACATAGACAGAAAAGCGCAACATGCGCTATTCTATATTTTGCAATAAATATATTCCCGAATACGTAAAAAATATGCTATAATATCTGCCATGAAGACGAAGGAGCAATATAATGTGCTGGCGGTGTATTCGCTGTTGCATTTCGCCGGGCGCGAGCACTTTTCCGGCGTCCTTGATGAAATGGCCAATACGAGCGTCTGGCGGCTCGATACGGTGAGCCCGAAGCTGTTCCTTGGCGACAATGCGCTTGCAAACGGCGACGGCGAGCCGTACGACGGCATGATCATCTCGGTGAGCGGATCTGCGAGAGTGATGGAGAAGATTGCCGCGTCGCGCCTGCCGACGGTCCTCGTGGATATTCCCGATAGAACTCTCGCCGCGCGCTGCGACGCCGTTTCGTGGGTATGGACGGACAATGCCGACATAGGGCGGCGCGCCGCCCTCCACCTCGTCGAGCGCGGCGATTACGCCGCCGCCGGCTACGTCCACGAGACGACCGACAGATTCTATTCGCACGAACGCATGATGGCGTTCCGCCAGACCATGCGCCAGCATGGCTGCACGACGTCCGTATTTCCTTCCGACACGGCATCCTGGACTCTGGAGGGTCTGTGCGAATGGGTGCGCGCCTTGCCGAAGCCCGCGGCGGTGATGGCGGCCTCCGACATGCGCGCGGCCGACGTCATAAACGCCTGCAAGACGGCGGGCGTCCTCGTGCCGTCGCAAGTCGCCGTGATAGGAGTCGACTACGATGTTTCACAGCACGCCAAATGCGGCATGAGCATTTCGAGCGTCGTCCAGAACTCGCGCATGATGGGCCGCCAAGCCGTCCGCGAACTGGAATTCCTCCTGGGCCACCCGAAATGGAAGGGACGCATGCGCGAAACGCTCATTCCTGCGAAAGGCGTATTCGCGGGCGAATCGACGACGCTCAGCGCTTCGGCGGCCCGCCTCGTGGAAATCGCGCTCAAATTCATATCGGAGAATTGCTCCCGTCCGCTTTGCACCGACGATGTAGTCTCGCATCTCGGCTGCTCCAGGCGGCTCGTGGAATTGCGATTTTCTCAAATCACCGGCCAAAGCGTCCACACGGCGATCGCCAATGCCAGGATGGACGAAGCAGAAGCGCGACTCCGCAGCGGCGAAAGCGTGAACGCCGTCGCCGCCGCCATGGGCTTTCCCTCCGCGAACCAGCTCTACCAGGCATATAAACGCCACTTCGGCCGCACGATACGGGGGAAAAAGTAGGAAGCAGGAAATTTTAAGTAGGAAGCAGGAAGTAGGAGATAATACGTACGCCCCGGCTGAACAGCAAATTTGACCATCTAGAACTTCTAGACCATCTAGAATATCTAGAAAGGACTTAGGACTTCAGACTTCGGACTAACTGCTAACTGCCAACTAAATTCGCCCCCTTGCGGGAACGGCCAAGATATGGTAAAATATTCATTCATCCATTTCGAAAGGAACAAAAACGATGAAGATGACATGGCAGCCCTCGAAGATCAAGAGGAAAAGGAAAATCGGATACCGCGCCCGCAAGGCCACCAAGGGCGGTCGCAAGGTTCTCGCGCGCCGTCGCGCCAAGGGCCGCGTCCGCCTCACCCAGGTCTAAGGCCAGACGTCAGACATGGATCGGGGGTTCGTGGAGAAAACACGATCCTCGAATCCATTGTTTGGCGTATTTCTTTTTTTGTGCCTATGGCCACCCGTCTCAGCGGCGCGCTATACAAGCGGGTATTCGCAGAGGGGACGTCGATACGCAGCCGTTTGGCGGTGGCGTGGTGGCGTAGCGCCCAAGAGGCGCAGCCCCAAGCAGGAGTGGTCGTATCCAAGCGGACGTTCCACGATGCGGTGGACCGCAACCGCGCCAAGCGGATTCTGCGCGAGGCGTTCAGGTTGCTTGCAAAGGAGGGCGCGACACCGGAAAACACTCAATGGGTTTTCATAGGACGCGGGGCGCTCGAAGGGAAGAAGTGCGCAGATGTGATGCGCGACATGAAGTGGATTTTCTCCAAATGCGCACGTTCTTGATACTTCTCGTGCGCGGCTACCAAGTTGCCTTGAGCCCGCTCTTCCGGGGATGTTGCCGGTTCGAGCCGAGCTGTTCCAACTACATGATACAGGCCATCGAAATACATGGCGCGATGAAGGGGGTAATGCTGGGCCTCTGGCGGCTCTTGAAATGCCACCCCTTCGGTCCGCACGGCTACGACCCGGTACCGCCGAAGAGCGGAAAATCGAAAATCGCAAAATCGCAAATCGAAAAATTCTCACTATGAACAAGACAGAAAAGATAATATGCGTGCTGCTGGGCGGAATTCTCGTGTGGTACATGTTCACGCAGAAGAACGCGCCCAAGCCGCAGCAGCAACCCGTTGCACCGGAAACGGTCGCAACAAGCGCGGCGGTCCAAAATCCTGCCCAAAACAACGCGGCGGTCCAGAATCCGGCCCAATACAGCGCGCCTCTCCAGCAGACGCCGCAGACGCCGGAAGAGACGGTTGTCCTCGAAAACGACGAATTGCGACTCGAGCTCTCTTCCTGGGGCGGCGTGGTAAAAAAAGCGACGCTCAAGAAATATGCCCAGAACGAAGGCGACGTCGGCGAGGACAATCCGAGCGTCGAATTCGATTTCTCCGCATCCAAGCTCGGCGCAGTGCGCACTGCGGGAGCGGCGGCAATCGTCCCCTACGAAATCGCGGAAGCGACGCCGGAGTGCGTCACATTCTCAAGCCCCGCAGGTTCGCGCAAGGTGACACTCGGCGCGAACTACCTCGTCACCTATGAAGACGCGAAGGGAATCTTCGGCGCGGGCGACGCGAAGGCGACGATTTCCGTCGGCTCGATGACGATGGGTTCGAGCAAGAACGATCTTCTTTCCGTCGACAGCTGGACCGAAGACGCCAAAGGCGGGAAAGTCGTCCACCACGACGAAGGCGATTCACCGCTCAAGGGATACCTCGTGGGAGGAGCGGCCGGCGGCTGCAGCGGCTCGAAGAGCGCGGCGGGCCTGCCGAAGACCGCCAGCGTGTGGTATCCCGGCCAGGAGAAGTGGGTCGCTCTCAAGAACCGCTTCTTCGTGACGGCGCTCGTCTCATCGTCCGTTCCCGTCTCCGGATTCAATGCCAGCATCGAACGCGACATGACCGCGGCGACGTATCGCCCGCGCGAAGTCTCGGCAAGCGTCGCGCTGGATCCCGCCGCCGCCGATGGCGGCACCATCGTCAGCCGCTTCTACGTCGGCCCCAAAAAGCAGTCTCTCTTGTGGGACCTCGGAATGGTGGACGTGATGGAGTTCGGCATGTGGAGATGGATCTGCTACCCTATCCTCTGGGTGCTCAATCTCTTCAACTCGTTCATCCCCAACTACGGCGTCGCAATCATATTGCTCACCATCCTCGTGAGGCTTCTCTTCTGGCCGCTCACCCACAAGTCGACTGTCGGCATGAAGAAGATGCAGGAGATCCAGCCGCTCATGAAGGAGCTGCAGGCGAAATACAAGGACAACCCGCAGCGTTTGCAGCAGGAGACGTTCGCGCTATATCGCACGCACAAGGTGAACCCGATGTCCTCGTGCCTGCCGATGCTCATCCAGATTCCCGTCTTCATCGCGCTCTTCAACGTACTGCGCTCGGCGGTGGAACTGCGCTACGCGCCGTTCCTCTGGATAGGCGACCTCTCGCAGCCTGAGGGCTTGTTCGCGTCGTGGTTCCCGTTCGGCGGGCTCAACATCCTGCCGATCCTGATGGCGCTCACGATGGGCCTCCAATCCGCGCTCACGCCGTCCACGGGCGACAAGAACCAGCAGAAGATGATGACTATCTTCATGCCCGTGATGATGCTCGTGATGTTCTACTCGTTCCCGTCGGCGCTGTCGCTCTACTGGACGCTTTCGCAGGCGGTATCGATAGTGCAGATGTGGCTGATACGGCGCTCTGCGGCCAAGGCCGCCGCGATGCCGGAAGTAATCGACCCCGTCACAACCCGCCAGATGCGCCGCCATGGATAACAGCCGCTTCGCGCTCGACGAGGCGCTTGCGGAGGAAATCCGCACGCGCGTATTTTCAGACGGTTTCATGAAAATCGTGCAGAGCGTGCGCCGCGGCGGCGGCACGTTCCGCATTTCGATGCGCCCGGTGCTGATCGCGCACGAGAAGAAATACCAAGCGGAGATGACGGAAGACGGCCAGGTGCAGGTGAAGAACTTCGACCGCGCCGGCGCCGCCAAGGGGCTCGAAGAAATCATCGCGCAGAAAGGCGCCCGCGAGATGCATCTCATCTGCGCCGACGGCGACCTGCACGTGCGCGTCACCAAAAAAGGCCGCGCGCTCGTCTCCCGCTCCGCCGCGATGGATCGCAAGGTGGAGCTGCGCTCGCACGACCGCGTCAAGAAGCTCCCTCTCACCTCGTTCGACTCCGCCGCCCTTCTGCGCGTCACGGGCATTGCCGCCGCCAATGGCGAGATACGCGCCTCGATGCGCGGCAAGTACGACCAGGTGAATGAATTCCTGAAGGCCGTCGAAGCGATTTTGCAAAACTTCAAACCGTCCGACGGCGAACGCCCATTCACCGTGGTCGACTGCGGCTGCGGCAAGGCGTATCTCACGCTTGCGCTCTACTTCTGGCTCGTGCGCACGGCGGGCTTCGCGAACGTCAAGGTGATCGGCATCGACCGCCGCGAGGACGTCATCGCCGCCGCGACGGACATGGCAAGGCGCCTCGACGTCGCAGACTCGGTCGAATTCGTCCAGAGCGACCTCGCCGCATACAAGCTCGACAAAGCCGACCTCGTCGTCTCCCTGCATGCATGCGACACGGCGACCGACGAAGCACTCGCGAAGGCCGTGGAATGGAAGGCTCGCTACATCCTTTCCGCTCCATGCTGCCAGCATGAACTCCAGAAGTCGCTCGCGGAAATCGGCTAGTTCGCGGGGCTGCTGAGGCAGGGGATACTGCGCGAGCGGCTGTGCGACCTGCTGACGGACTCCTTCCGCGCGATGATTCTGCGCATTCTCGGCTTCAAGACGCAGGTGGTCGAATTCGTCTCGAGCGAAGCGACGGCCCGCAACATCATGATCAAGGCCGAGTTCTGCGTCAAGCCCGGCCAGTGCGGTCCCGTCGGCGAATACCTGGCCCTGCGCGACTACTGGGGCGTGAAACCCTGGCTCGAAGACCGCCTCGCTCCGCTCCTCGCAAAATACCTGAGCCGGTACGAGTAGAGAATTTTCCGATTTTTCGATTT
>DFGB01000062.1:11594-16090 GCA_002371135.1 Verrucomicrobia bacterium UBA3761
ACATTCCATTTTTATCGCAGAGACCCGAGAGGCGCAGAGTACTTGAGAGGGAAAAACTCTCTGCGTACTCTGCGCCTCTCGGGTCTCTGCGATAAAAATAAAATCGAAAAACCGGAAAATCGAAAAATCGGGAAATCCTCTATCGAAAATCTCGTCGCAAGGGCGCGCATCGTAAAGGCGATACGCGCGTTTTTCGACGAGCGCGATTTCATGGAAACGGCGACGCCTGTGCGCATCGCCGCGCCGGCGCCCGAGCCGCACATCGACTGCCCGCCTGTCGCGACCGGCGGCTTTCTGCGCGCCTCGCCGGAGCTCCAGATGAAAAAACTCCTCGCCGCAGGCATGGACCGCATCTACCAGATCGGCCCTTGCTTCCGCGACGGCGAAAAAGGTTCGCGCCACAACCCGGAGTTCACGATGCTCGAGTGGTATCGCCGCAACGCCACGTGGCGCGATATAGCCGGGGACATGGAAGCGCTGCTCGCACGCCTCGCCGCATCCCCCTGCCGCGCCGCGCACCTTTCCGTTCGCGACGCATACCTGCGCTTCGCCGGATGGGACCCGTGGCTAGAATGGGACCAGGACAGATTCGACTTCGACATGGCCTCGAAAATCGAGCCCGCCCTCGCCGGAATGGGGTTCGTGTTTCTCGAAGGCTATCCGCCGCAATGCGCCAGCCTCGCCATCGTCTCCGGCGGCGTCGCCGAGCGCTGGGAATTCTATTGGGACGGCTTGGAGCTCGCGAATTGCTTCACAGAACTGTGCAACGAAGAAGAGCAGCGGAGGCGTTTTGCCGCGGCAAAGGCCGAACGGCGCGGTTTGGGCGAAGCCGACTACCCTCTCGACGAGGAATTCCTCTCTTCGGTCGCTGCGATGGGCTCTGCCGCTGGCGTCGCGCTTGGCATCGACCGCCTGGTGATGAAACTCCTCCGCGCCCCGGACATAGAAAGCGTGATGATGATTTAGTGCGGGAGGGTCGCGCTCTATCTCCTACGTCCTGCTTGCGCACAGCGCTGCAAGACCTACTACCGTCTCGTTCGACCAGGTTTCAAGCGTGAGGGATTCGAGTTCCTTCTCCGGGTCGAGCGTGATGTATTGCACATCGCCGAGGAGGTTGCCGAAGCGGGGGCGTTCGCGCCTCGCATTCGCGCAGGGCGCAGACCATGCGTCGACGAGCCGCGCATTCGCAGACGCGAGCGTCTCGGGCAATATGAGCGCGAGCGCAGTCTGCGTCCCGTCCGCATATATAACGCGGGCGACGGCGTTCGTGACGTGATACTGTATGTGGTTGACGGCGGCGACGAGCGTCAGGCGCAGCGCGGCGGCGCGTCCAGAGAGGGGGATTTCCACCTTGTCCGGGTAGTTGTCGTAGAGAGAAGTGAAGACGGCGCGCGCATCAGTCTCGCCCATGTCGAACGTCTCGCCAGGGACGCACCAGTCGCCCAGAAGAGAATCGGGCGTGCGCAGAGTCGTGTGCGGCCATGCGGGCGAAAGATATTTGCCGGCGGCGTAAAGATTCGTCACGGCATCGTTGCAATAAGCGGAAATGTCGACGGGACGGAACGACGCGTGAACCGGCTCGACGGGCGTCCCGGCGACGCCGGAGTTCCGCGAGACCTCGGGCGCCTCGACGGGTTCCTCCGTCTTGAAGACCGCTTTCGCAGGCACGGGATAATGGAGCTTGACGTCGAAGACCTGCCTGCCTTCCACCTTGCGCATTGCAAAATCGATGTCGGCGGTATGAAGTTCGGCAAAATCCCAGTCCGGCGGGAAATGCGGCGAAATCTCGACAATGCCGCGAGGTAGATCCGGCGAGATGCCGAAGAGCCCGCGGATAGTGGCGCGCAAGGTGCATGCCGTAGTGTCGGTGAAGTCACGGTAGCACTCGCCCTGGCGGAGATCGTGCTTGGAAAGTTGCTCGAAATTGCCCGGGCCGCATCCGAGGTAGCACGAATCCATGAGCATTCCCTTGTAGAGCCGCATCGCCTCGACATCGTTGCCCACGAGCCAGTGGGCGAGGGCGGTGTGCATCACTTCGGCCATGGCGACGTTGTTGACGCTCCAGCGGTACGGTTGCCATGACGTAGTGGAGACGACGGCGCCGCCCGGCACTTCCTTGTGCGGCAAATTCGCCTCCATCCACTTTGCGGCTAGGCGGCGCTCTGCCGGGGTGCCGACGCCGCAGTCGATGGCGGTGTACTCGGTCCAGGCGGCGGCGGAATCGTGGCGCATGCGGCGGCCCATGTTGTCGGCGAACTCGGCCCAGTGGTCGCCCGCCCAGAGGCGGGAGGCGATGGCGCGCTCGATGGCGTCGGCCTCGGCGCGATATGGCGACGGGTCTTCGCCGATCCATTCGGCGATTTCGGCCGCGGCGCGGTTGTGGAAAGCGTTGTAGGCGGAGGAGTGGGTCACGGCGCCGCCGTTGTAGGCGAGACCGTCGGAAGCCCATATGCAGCACACGGCGTCGTAGAGGTGGTCGCCGTCCGCATCGAACGCCCGTGCCTCCCATGCGAGATGGCGCACGAGAACCGGCCACATCTCGCGCGCAAACTCGCGGTCGCCGGTCGAGCGCAAATGCCATACGAGCGCGTCGATGAAGGCAAGGTTCATGTCGTAGTGATGGAGCTTCGCGGCATTGTTCGGATTGCGGCATATGTAGCCGTCGGAATACATCGGCGTTCCCCACGTCTCCGCCGGCCGCGCATGTCCCTTGGCCGGATCCATGACAGGCGGCAGCGCGCATGGGCAATTCGTCACCTGGCTCGCGGCGTAGTTGCGGAAGTGGAAGCGGGCGCGCGCGTGGTCGCCGAGCAAATCGGCCATGTAGCCCGCGCGCCAGCCGTTGAGCGGCATCCGCCAGCCGATCGCGCCGTGCATGTAGACGCCGAGCCGGTCGTCCCAGCCGCCATTCTCTGCGAGCGAAAGCGCCGGGGCGATGGCGTTTATGTACGGGTCGGGCGTGCGGATGGCGAGCCGCGATGCCACCGCGGCGGCGTAATCGAGCGCGGAAGCGAAACGCCGCGCGGCGTCTGGCGGATTTTCAGGAATGCCGAGATACTTCGTCTCGCCGCTTGCAATCGTCACGACGCGCGACACCGCATCATCGCCGATCGAGAAGCCGTCGGCCGAGTCGCGGCCGTAATCGCCGCCGCGATGGAAGCGGCGGCATTTGGCGCGGCCGAATTTCGTCTCGAACGAAAACGGCGCGGCGAGGCCGGCGGCCTCGATTTTCGCGAGCGCCCCGTCGCCGTCGGCCGCGGCGGCGATCGTCACTTCTATGCGCCCGTCAGGGCCAAGCCGCGAAGAGTCCGTCAGGATGTAGCGCCGCACGCCGCGCTCGTAGCGCGCTTCGCAGCGCTCCAGAGCGCGCAGGCCGGGCATCTCGAGCGTCCACGCCGTCTTCGAATCGAGATAGAGCGCCATTTCCGGGAAATCGCTTGTCTCGACGCGGCTCGCCGCGCAAATGCCATAGAGCGCGCGCGTCCAGCGGTTCGTGCCGCCGACGCATACGATGGCATCGCCGTCGGGCGTGTAGGCGGCATGCGCCCCCGCCGCCAGCAATGCCAGAAATATCGTTGCAACAATCCTGTTCATCGCGAATATTATACCAACTCCTCCGCCTCCCGGCAAGAGAGGGGCGCCCCTCTTGACCCGCGGGGGCGCGAAATGGTATAATTTCCTAATCATGAAACTAACCGACCCATTCGGTTCGGCACCGACCGAGCCGCCATTCACCCAGAGCGTTTCCGGCGCGAAGCCGTGGAACAACATGCGCATCACGCGCAACTACACTCTGGGACAACTCCTCGACCAGACGATCGTCCGCTGCGGCGAGAACGACGCCGTGGTCTACGCCGACCGCGATTTCCGGCTCACGTGGTTCGAATTCGGCAAGGAAGTCGACCTCGTCGCCAAGGGGCTCATGGCGCTGGGCGTCAAGCGCGGCGAGAAAGTGGCGCTGTGGGCGACGAACGTGCCGCACTGGGTCGTGCTCATGTTCGCGACGGCGAAAATCGGCGCGTGCCTGCTACCGCTCAACATCAACTACAAGTCGGCGGAAATAGACTTCGCCCTCAAACAGTCCGAGACGGAAAACATCTTCATCATCAACGGCTACCGCGACTGCAACTACGTGGAAGTCCTCCACTCGCTCATCCCCGAGCTGAGGAACTCGGCGCGCGGCGAACTGCATTCCAAGACCTACCCCCACCTCAAGCGCGTGTTCTTCCTCGGCGGAGAGAAGCACCGCGGCATGTATTCGCTCAACGAGGTGAAGAACCTCGCGGTGGAAGTCTCCGACGAAGAATACTACGCCCGGCAGGAGACGGTGGACGTCCACGACGTCGTGAACATGCAGTATACATCCGGCACGACGGGCTTCCCGAAAGGCGTGCAGCTCACCCACTACAACATCGCCAACGACGGCTTCTGGATCGGCGCGTGCCAAAACCTCTCTTCCCGCGACCGCGTGTGCATCCCCGTGCCGCTCTTCCACT
>DFGB01000062.1:16143-24038 GCA_002371135.1 Verrucomicrobia bacterium UBA3761
TTCCACTGCTTCGGCTGCGTGCTGGGCGTGATGAGCTGCGTCAACCACGGCGCGACGATGGTATTCCTCGAAAAGTTCGATCCCGTGCAGGTGATGTCGTCCATCGAGCGCGAAAAATGCACGGCGACGTACGGCGTGCCGACGATGTACATCGCGATGCTTGACCACCCGCTCTTCGAGCGTTTCGACTTCCGCTCGCTGCGCACCGGCATCATGTCCGGCTCCGCCTGCCCCGTGCACCGCATGCAGCAGGCGCAGCGCAAGATGTTCATGCGTGAAATCACGAACCCCTACGGCCTCACCGAATCCGGCCCCGTGATGACGATGACGCGCTACTTCGAGCCGTCCATCGAGCGCAAGTGCAACACGATAGGCCAGGCGCTGCCGGGCGTGGAAGTCGCCATCATCGACCCCGAGACGGGCGACCTCGCGCCTATCGGCCAGGACGGCGAAATCTGCTGCCGCGGCTACGGCAACATGAAGGGCTACTACAACATGCCCGAACAGACCGCCAAGTGCATCGACAAGAACGGCTGGCTCCACTCCGGCGACATCGGCCGCATGGACGAACAGGGCTACTACTACATCACAGGCCGCCTGAAAGACCTCATCATCCGCGGCGGCGAAAACATCTCCCCCAAGGAAGTCGAGGACTTCCTCGGCACGATGCCGGGCGTGAAGGACGTCGCCGTCGTAGGCTGCGCCTCGAAGAAATACGGCGAACAGCCCGCCGCGTTCATAATCCCCGCCGACGGCGTCACGCTTACGGCGGAACAAGTCCAGGAATTCTGCAAGGATAAGATTTCGTGGTTCAAGATCCCGAAGTACGTCCACTTCCTCGACATCTTCCCGATGACCGCCTCGCAGAAAATCCAGAAGTACAAACTGCGCGAAATGGCCCGCGAACTCTGGCCTAACGCGTAAGTCAGTTGGCAGTTGGCAATTTCAGGAGCCAATAGCCGCGAACGTGGAAGAGCGATTTGAGGGAGTCATCTTGTCGCACCGGAAGACAAAGACTCGGAACCGACTGCCGACTGCCAACTGCCAACTGCCAACTATAAAATGCAAAACGCCAAAGGTTTGAGCCTCGTAAGCGGCGGACTGGACAGCCAGCTCGCCGTGAAGGTGTTGCAGCGCGCCGGGGCGTATGTGGAGGGCGTATGCTTCGCGACGCCGTTCTTCTCCGCAGACGCCGCGCGCAAGGCCGCCGCCGCGCTGGACGTCACGCTCCACGTAATCGACTTCACGGACGACGAAATCGCGCTCGTGGAAAATCCGCCCCACGGGTTTGGCGGCGCGATGAACCCGTGCATCGACTGCCACGCCACAATGATCCGCCGCGCAGGCGAATTGATGGACAAACTCGGCTTCGACTTCGTAGCCACCGGCGAGGTGATGGGCCAGCGCCCGATGAGCCAGAACAAGCAATCGCTCGCCACAGTCGAAAAGGCATCCGGCCTCAAAGGACGCCTCGTGCGTCCTTTGAGCGCATTGCTCCTGGAACCTACGATCCCCGAGCAGGAAGGCCGACTCGACCGCTCGAAGTTGCTCGACATCCACGGCCGCAGCCGCGAAACGCAGATTTCCCTCGCCAAGGAATTCGGCATCGTCGACTACCCTTCCCCCGCCGGCGGCTGCAAGCTGACGGAAGAAGGCTACGGACGCAAACTCAAAGACCTGCTCGTGCACGAGGGCCTCGGCAACAGGCGCTACGTGGAGCTGCTCTCGACCGGACGTCGCTTCCGCCTGCCGGGCGGCTCGGGTCTGATTGTCGGCCGCGACCGCAACGAGAACGCAATCCTTCAAAATATCGACGCTCCGGCGATCCTCGCGAGCGAGAACTGCCCCGGACCTACGGCCGTCATGACGAGCCTCGCGGCCGAGAGCGACCTCCAACTCGCTGCGGAAATAGTCGCCTCGTATTCCAAATTCGACCGCCTCGAAACAGACGTGACCGTGAAAATCTCCCGGCCTGGCGCCGCCGTGCAAAAATACGCCGTCGAGCGTTCTCTCGCCGCCGACCGCTCCCGCCTGAAAGAGTGGCAAATCTGCTAATCGGCGAAACCATAAAAAAAAACAATAGCATACTATAGATTTTTATCGCAGAGACGCAGAGTCGCAGAGATTATGGATTTTGTTGGTGTTATTTCATATGCACAGCGCATAGTTCTTTCATTTTGGCTAAAGAGTGTGTTGATTTGACGTCTCATGAAAAATACGAAAACCCTTGGAAACTCTGCGTCTCTGCGATAAAAACCTATTGTATGGTAGTGAAAAAATAAAAATTCTGTCATTGCCCGTCATCGCGCGCATATACTAATAATGGTTCTACTTGTTGCATGAAACCGAAGCGAAATCATGAGCGTCGCTTCGGTTTTCTGCATATAGAGGGAAGAGGGATGAGCCGCGCTTCAGCGCGGCTGAAGTAGGAAGTAGATCGAAAAATCGAAAAATCGAAAATCGAAAAATCGAAAAATCGAAAAATTCTCCTACTCCCATGCAGAATCTCGCCGACGCGTTTGAAGAGCATCGCGAGCGCTTGATGGCGCTTGTGGAAAGGCGCCTCGATCCAGTCCTTCTGAAGCGTCTTTCGCACGACGATGTTTTGCAGGAGGTCTACCTCGCTGCGGCCAAACGGCCAGACTACTTTGCACAGCGCCCCGACGTGCCAATCTACTTCAAATTGCGCACCATCCTCCTCCAGACGCTGACCGGCATCGAGCGCCGCCACATGCAGGCAGGCGTCCGCGACGTCCACAAAGAGACGGAAATCGAAGACGGCGCAATGGAGGCCACCGTCACATCCCCCGTCTCGCGCATCGACCGCGACGAACGCCACGCGCTTCTCCGCGCCGCAGTGGACGCTCTTCCCGAAAACGACCGCGCAATCATCGCACTCCGGCATTTCGACGGCATGGGCAACGCAGAATGCGCCGCAGCCCTCGGCATCGAACCCAAGGCCGCGTCGATCCGCTACGTCCGCGCCCTGGAGCGTCTGCAGAAAAAACTCATGGAGGTCTCATGCTTCAAGAACAGGCCATGACAGACGCCCTGCGCTCGCTTGCGGCGGAGCTCGACGAACTCGGGCGCGAAGACGAGCCGCGCCTGCCGGAGATACCCGGCTTCGAGCCTGTCGACATCCTCGATCGCGGCGGCATGGGGACGGTGTATCTCGCCCAGCAACCGTCGCTCGGACGCGAAGTCGCGCTCAAGGTCGTCCATGCCTCCGGCGCCGGCAACGTCGATGAAGCGAAGACGATCGCGCAACTCCACCACCCGAACATAGTTCAGGTCTACGCCGCCGGGGAGTCGGGCGGCAGGGCGTGGTTTGCAATGGAGCTCATGCGCGGCAAAACGGCGTCCTGCGCCGTATTCGCCTCCGCCGGCGAAGTCGCGCGGCTCGGCATCCAGATTGCCGACGCCCTTTCCTATGCGCACCGCTGCGGCGTAATCCACCGCGACGTAAAAAGCGCCAACATCTTCATCGGCGAAAACGGCATCGCCAAACTGGGCGACTTCGGCCTTGCGAACACCAGCGGCGAAAGCGGCACGCGCGGCTACATGGCGCCGGAACTGCTGGAGGGAGGCGCAGCCTCGGAGGCGAGCGACCAGTATGCTCTCGGCGCGACGCTCGCCGCTCTCGCCCCGGCGGGCGATGGTGATTTCGCCGCAATATGCGCCAAAGCCATGTCTCCGGCGCCGGAAGAGCGCTATCAAAGCATAGATGCGATGCTGGACGACTTGCGCTCATTCATCGCCGGACGGCCCGTCGCCGCCAATCCCCCGTCGCCGCTGCGCAGGTTCCGGCTTTTCGCTCACCGCAACCCGGCGGCCGCCGCCGGGCTTGCCGCGGCCGCGCTCCTCCTGGCCGCGTTCATGGCCGCGCTCGCGATAGGCTGCATCCGCACCTCGCAGGCGCTGGCGGCGACAGAACGCGAGGCCGCGTCCGCCGCGCAATCTCTCGCCAGCGTAGTCGCCGAAATCGACAGAGGGGACTCGAACAAGCGCGATGCGGAGCTAGAGCGCGCTCTCACTGCCGCGGAACATCTCGCGGCGCGTTTCCCCGGGAACGAGGAAATTGCGGCCGCCGTCGCGAAGTTGAAGGCCGCCCGTCAGGCCCGAGAGCGCTTTCTGGAGCGTCGCGGCGGCGCTGCGACGCACGGGAGGGCCACGCGTCGGCCCGGCCGCCAAAACCGCGAGTAGGTTGCGGCGCGTCAGGCTTCATACCGGTCGCGAGGCGGAAGTCCGCCAGCGGCTTGTAGCCGCGCTCGGCCATGAGCGTATCCCACGCCTTCGGGAGCTCGATTTTCACCGTCGCGAAGCCGCCGCCGGGGACGCATAGCACCTTGTTGCGCGAAGAGTCCCCAGTCACGATGAACGCGCTCTTGCCGGGCGCCATCGCAGGGACCGTCTCCATGCGCCCGGCGCCTGTCCACTCCAGCCACGGCGGAGTCTCCGTCGTTGCGGCGCCTTCCTTCGCTGCAATGCGCGATTCATGCTGCGAAACCTGGTATTTGGCCGGGTCGAAAGCGCTGCCCGGGTTGCCCCAGTAGTTCGCGAACGCACGCTGGGCGAGTGGGATGCGCGAAGTCTCTTCAAGCGCCCCGCAGAGCGCGTCTTTCGTTTGATACGCCTTCGCGAGATCGCGGGCGACGCCTTCCGTCACAAGAAACGTCCGATACGTGCATGGCATGCCGCTCGCAACGGCCATTTGCGACTTTTCAGCCGCGTCCCATGCCATCATGTCCTTTATGCGCTCGCCGTCCGCCGTCGCCGGAACGAGGTTGTTGCCCCAGTTGATGGACGAAGCGGCCGTGAGGGTCGAATCGTCGATTGAATACCCGCGCTGCATCTGATACGGCTTCCAACCGACCCTGAGCGCCGCCGCTTCATCCTCCACGAGACACCACGGCATCAAGTAGCCGAACGACCCCATGCGGTTTTCCTTGACTCGATACCCCCCGAGGTTGAGCATCGCGAGGTTGATGAAACGCCCAAGGACGGCGTTCTTCGGTTCGCTTGTTTCGCCCTGGCCGCAGTCGAAACCGAGCTGCCGCGCCACAGGACCGTTGAGCCAGCAGTACGGCGTCCAGGCATGGGTGGAAGCGAGCGTGCGGCGGAAATCGCCATCCTTCATAGCCTCCACGAACGCGAGGAGGACCGGCATGAACTCCGGCGGACACCCCGCCATCACGCCGTTTACGGCGACGTGGCGGACCGTCACGTCACGCTGAGCGGGCGGAATCGCGCCAAGCGACTTTCCAGGGTCTAGATCCGTGAAACGGAGAAACTCCGCAACAGCCTCTTCGGTCGGCGGAACGATCGGCAAACCGTCCGTCCAGCCGGAATCGAGGAAAATTCGCTGGATTTCCGGCAAGGTCGCAGTTATTCCCTCTTCCCTCTTCCCTGTTCCCTCTTCCCTGTTCCCTCTTCCACCAACGCCGCTTTCACCTGCGGCCAAAGCACCTTGCGGGTATTCTCGACGAGCTCCTCGCGCGTGTAGCTTGCAAACGATCCCGGGTATTCGGCGACGCGAAGTTCCGCGAGCCCGGCCGCCGCCGCCGTGTTCACCGCCTGTTTCACGAAACCGGGCGCGGCAATCATGACGGACGGTATGCCAAGCGCTTCGGCGGCGATGCAAGAGCCCGTCTCCTTAGGCGTGCAAAGCCCGCAGCCGCCGTTGCCGGATATGACGGCATCCACCCCGAACTCCTTCAACTTGCGCTGGAATTCGTCTTTCTCGCGCCGCACCACGCCAGGACGCGGATAGGGACCGGCGGAGCCGATTTCGCTTAGGAGATAAATCTTCGCCGTAGGATGTTCGGCGAGGATGAGGCGCTTCAATTCCGGGTGCGTGACGTTCGCCATGAAGCTCCCGCCCACTAGCGCGATCGTCTTGCCGTCGAGCGACTTCAGCCGTGGCGCGGCCTTGATGGGCTCCACCGCCGCCTCGGGCACCGGCGAGAGCACCGTGTATGTCGCCTCCTTGGCCGCAGGCAGCCTGCAAAGGCCATCCTCGCATTCCATCGCCCTTCCATACGCAGCCATCGCCGCAATTGCAATAATCAATGTCGTTTTCATCATATTTTCCCCTTCCATCCATAAAGAACGCGAAGCAGCGTGAAAATCTACAAAAAATTTAAAAATCCTGTCATCGCCTGTCACGCGGCGCATATACTAGCAATGGTTCTACTTGTTGCATGAAACCGAAGCGAAATCATGAGCGTCGCTTCGGTTTTCTGCATATACGGGGAAGAGGGAAGAGGGAGAACGGCGAGGGGCGCGGAATTCCGCGCCCCTCGTTGCCGTATATGCCGGTTCGCGCCCGGTTATTTGATGTTCTGGGCTCCCTTGCCGTCGACAGCGCCGAAGAGCTTGAGAGCGTCTTCGAGCGGGTAGCGGTTGGCGAACATGTCGACCTTGGAGACGATAGTCCCCTGCTGGGGAAGACCGACCGCCTGGCGGAAGGCGTTGAGCTTGCCCGCGTCGAGCGTCGCGGATTCTGAGTATTTCATCGAAAGGAAGGCGTTCAGATACGCCGCGTTCAAGCGTCCCTTGAACACCGACGGATCGGAGAGGCTTTCGTTCTCCTGCGCAGATTCGACGCCGTAGTTGTCCTCGATGTCGTCCTCGAACTCGTCGACCGTGACCTTGACCACGCTGGGCGACTTCGTGACCTGCGCGTCGGACTGGCGGTTCAGGAAGAAGACGTTGCCGTCCATCTTGATCTTCTTCGTCTTGTCGTTGCCCTTCGTGTTGTCCCAGCCGGTGAGGACGCTCAGGCCGATGACGTTGTCCTCGACGTCAGAATTGACGTTGCCCGTCGTGCGGATGCCGAATCCCATGTCGGAGAGCTCGCTCGTGCGGCTCCAGGTGAAGAGGACTGTGTTGTTCTTGAACTCCCACTCCACGGCGCCAGGCTGCGGATTGGAGCTGTAGACGTTCGCGCCGACCATGAGGTTGTTGCAGAAGACGTTGTTCTCCATCACCACCTTACCCTTGTACCAGTTGAGGTTCATGGCAATGTTGCCGGCGTTCAGGAAGAGGCAGTTGCGGAAGGTGATGTCGCCCTCGGCGCGGTTGGCAGTGGCGGAATAGACGAGATAGCGCTTCGAGGAAGCGAACGGCGTATCGCCCTTGGCGGGAGGCTCCAGCCACATGCCCGTTTCCACGCCCTCGGGCTTGCCCTTGACAGCGTGGTAGCTCTGCGCCTGGCCATCGTCGAAGATAAGCCCGTCGAAGACCATGTTCACGCCCTTGGGAGCGGGCTTGGACATGTCGAACTGGATGGTGAAGATGCCAAGTCCCGTGCCCTTCTTGTCGTTATTCTCATTGAGCGGCTGGAACATCGTGCGGTGGACGAGCGGATCGCGCACGGAGAAATCGGCGCTGTAGCCGCCGACGATGGAAACCGCCTTGTCGATAAGGAACCAGTTGCACTTGGCATTGCCCGGGTAGACGCCCTCGGCGAGGTGGATCGTATCGCCGTCCGACGCAGTCTGCAAGGCGTGCCAGAGATTCTTGAGAGGCGCCTCCTTGGTGCCGGCGTTCTTCTTCTTGCCGGTCGAGAGCGAGACATAGAGATCCGCCGCCTGGAGCGAGGACGCGAAAAGCGCGGCGACCGCCGCCACGAACATCAACCTTTTCATGTGCCGTATAATCCTTATTGATGATTGGTAAACGCAGATATGATACATTATTTGCCGCAATCTGTCAAGAGGGCCGGCAGGCTGGCGACTCTGGATCTTCTAGAATGTCTAGATCATCTAGAAGGACTAGAAAGAAAAAACAAAAAAGCCTCGCTTTGACGAGCGGGGCTTTTTGCGATGCGCTTTTGCGGTCCTGAACCGGAAGGGGCGCGGAATATGACGTGAGAAGCAGGTGTTTGCCTGTCG
>DFGB01000002.1 GCA_002371135.1 Verrucomicrobia bacterium UBA3761
CCGCTTTTGCTTTCCACGCGACATTTTATACTTTTTTTAATTTTCCCCCTTGCGCCAACAGGGGTGATTATGATATAATATGTCCCGTTTTCCGCGATACGCGCCCATAGCTCAACTGGATAGAGTATCAGACTACGAATCTGAGGGTTGCAGGTCCGACTCCTGCTGGGCGCGCCATTTGAAGCGGACCAGATTGCGGGGTGGAGCAGCTTGGTAGCTCGTCAGGCTCATAACCTGAAGGTCGTTGGTTCAAATCCAGCCCCCGCTACCAATTTCAAGATAGGGAAAATGCGGGAGGGTCGTGCTTTGGCGCGGCCGAAGCCGCGCACCCCTGACGCTAGGGCATCTCTTGCTTTCTACTTGCGCGAAGCGCTTCGCTCTTGACCCGCGGGCGGGGTAAATGCTATAATATACAATCTATGAAGCGTAATACGGAAAGGACGGGCGCCGAGGCGCTCGTCGAATCGCTGGAGAAAGCCGGCGTCGAAGTGCTGTTTGGGTATCCAGGCGGGGCTGTTTTGGATATTTTCAACGTTGTCACGGATGCGCACTTCCCGTTTGTTCTCGGGCGTCACGAGCAGGGGTCTGTGCACATGGCCGATGGATACGCGCGCTCCACCGGCAAGCCCGGCGTGTGCCTTGTGACGAGCGGTCCCGGCGCCGCGAACACCGTCACGGGTCTTGCCACGGCGAATATCGACGGAGTCCCGCTCATTGTCATCACGGGGCAGGTTTCGCTCGGCCTCATCGGCACCGACGCATTCCAAGAGGCGGATACGACCGGTATTACGCGCGCCGTCTCCAAGCACAACTTCCTCGTGCGTTCCGCCGACGAGATTCCAGAGACTGTCGCGCAGGCATTCTACATCGCCACGCACGGCAAACCGGGCCCGGTCGTCATCGACATACCCAAGAACTGCCAGCAGGCGCTCACGAGCGTTCAATACCCCGAGCGCGTATCTCTGCGGGCGTATCACCCGGAGTCGGCGGCGACGCCCGCCGAGCTCAACCGCCTTGCAAAGTTGATAAACGAAGCCGAGCGGCCGGTCATCTACGCCGGCGGCGGGGTGATCGCATCCGGCGCGGCGAAGGATGTCGCGAATCTCGCGCACAAGGCCGGCATCCCCGTCGCGACGACACTCATGGGGCTTGGCAGCTTCGACGAGCACGACGAGCTTTCCCTGCGCCTTGCCGGCATGCACGGCACCCCGGCGGCGAATTGGGCGCTGAACGAGGCGGACCTCATTATCGCGCTTGGCGTGCGCTTCTCGGACCGCGTCACGGGCAAGATTTCCAAGTACGCCCCGCAGGCGAAAATCGTGCATGTCGATTGCGACCCGTCGTCGATCGGCAAGAACGTCGCCGTAGCGCTTGGAATCGTCGCCGACGTGAAGGATGTGCTCACGACGGTCGGCTCGCGCGTCAAGTCCGCCACTCATCCCGAGTGGATGGCGAAGATTGCGAAATGGAAACGCGAACGCCCGCTCGGCTGGAAGCCGATGCACGAGGGCGTAATCATGCCGCAGGCGGTGATCGAGGCCGTCGACAAGGCGACGTCCGGACGCGCCGTCGTCGTCACCGACGTCGGCCAGCACCAGATGTGGAGCGCGCAATACTTTCGCCACTCCATACCGCGCCATTTCCTCACTTCGGGCGGCATGGGGACGATGGGCTTCGGCATCCCGGCCGCGATCGGCGCGGCGATCGCCAAACCCGACCACAAGGTTGTCGCGATCTGCGGCGATGGCGGAGCGCAGATGACATTCGAGGAAGTCGTCGTCGCCGTCGAGCACAAGCTCCCGGTCACGTTCATCGTCGTGAACAACGGCTGCCTCGGGATGGTCCGCCAGTGGCAGGAGCTTTTCTACAAGAAGAACTACTCCGGCTCGATCTTGACCGTGCGCGACCGCCCCGCAAACGAGCACCTCGACCAGGACCTCGCCTGCGACTATCTCCCGGACTTCGTGAAACTCGCCCAGGCGCATGGAGCGGAGGCGTATCGCGTAATCGATCCCGCGAAACTCGATTCGACCATCGCCAAGGCCGTCTCTTCGCCGAAGACTACGCTCGTAGAAGTCATCGTCGAGCCGCGCGCAAACGTCTACCCTATGATTCCCGCCGGCAAACCCGTGAGCGAGATGGTGTTCGATTGAAGATAGTTGGCAGTCCCAAGTTCTGGATGGTCTAGAAGTTCTAGAAGGTCTAGAAGTCCCAGAGGTTCCAGACCTTTCAACCTTTCAACCTTTCAACCTTTCAACTTTTCAACCTTTCAACTTTTCAACCTTTCAACTGCTGTTATGGAAGAGGTCTACAGATTGAATTGTTTTGTCGAGAACGTGCCTGGTGTGCTTGCGCGCATCGTCGGGCTCATTTCCGGGCGCGGCTACAACATCCAGACGCTGAACGTCGGCCCGACCGAAGACGGCTCCGTCTCCAGAATGAGGATCGACGTTCTCGGTACCGCGAAGGTGATCGAGCAGATAATGCTTCAGCTGCGCAACCAGGTGAACGTCATCGAAGTCTCGGCCCGCAGGCGGTAGCCGGGGGGAAACCAAGGAGAGCGACATGGCAGAGAAGAAGCGAGTGGCAGATCCACGCCCGACGTGGGACGAGTATTTCATGGGGCTGGCCGAAGTCGTGGCCAAGCGCTCCAACTGCACGCGCCGCCATGTGGGCGCGGTGGTGATGAAGGACAATCACATTCTCGCCACCGGCTACAACGGAACCCCGCGCGGCGTCCGCAATTGCTTCGAAGGCGGGTGCCCGCGCTGCGCCGGCAAGTCCAAGAGCGGCACGCACCTTGAAGAGTGCCTCTGCACGCATGCCGAACAGAACGCCATCTGCCAGGCCGCCCTCTACGGGCACGCGCTCGAAGGCGGCACGATCTATGTGACCATTTCGCCATGTCTCACTTGCGCGAAACTGCTTGTGAACGCCGGCATCCGCGAAGTCGTCTACGGCGGTGACTACGCGTTCCTCGATGTCGTAGGCGCGATGTTCGACGAGGCGGGCGTGAAATACAGGAAGTTCGAAACAGCCTAGAGAATTTCATCAAGAACAAAAAAGGAACACAATGAGAAAGAAAATCATCGCAGGAAACTGGAAGATGAACATCAAGCCTTCGGAGACGGCGGCGCTCGTCAAGGGCGTAGTCGAGGCGACGAAGGATTTCACGAATGTTGAAGTAGTGTGCTGCACGCCGGCGATCGACGTTCCCGCCGCCGTGGCCGCCGCCGCTGGTACTCATGTCGGCATCGGCGCCGAGAACTGCCACTGGAAGGAGTCCGGCGCGTTCACCGGCGAAATCTCGACCGGCATGCTCCTCGACGCCGGTGCGAAGTATGTCATCATCGGCCACTCCGAACGCAGGCAGTATTTCGGCGAGACCGACGAGACGGTGAACCTCCGCGCCCGCGCCGCCATCGCAGCCGGCCTCGTCGCGATCGTCTGCGTCGGCGAGACGCTTGAAGAGCGCAACGCCGGCAAGCTCGTCGAAGTCATCGAGCGCCAGATGAACGTCGGCCTCAAGGACGTCACCGCCGCCGACTGCGAGCGCCTCGTGATTGCCTACGAACCTGTCTGGGCGATCGGGACGGGCGTCACCGCAACGCCGGACCAGGCTCAGGAAGTCCATGCTCTCATCCGCGCCACCCTCGCAAAACTCGTCGGCGCCGAAACGGCCGAGAAGGTCCGCATTCAGTACGGCGGCTCGATGAAGCCGGGCAACGCTGCCGAGCTCCTTGCCAAGAAGGATATCGACGGCGGCCTCATCGGCGGCGCCGCTCTCAAGGCCGCCGACTTCGCAGGCATCGTCGCCGCGGCAAACTGAGTGTTTTTCGATTTTTCGATTGTTTCAAGCATTCCATTTTAACACAGAGACACAGAGACACAGAGGAGCACAGAGAATTTTTCGATTTTTCGATTGATTCAAGCCTCTGTGAATCTCTGTGTCTCTGTCTCTGTGCCTCTGTGTTAAAAACGAGAGGCTTGAAACAATAGAAACAATCGAAACAATCGAAACAATCGAAAAATCGAAAAATCGCAAAATCGAAAATTCATCCTCATGCGTTGCAGATTACATAGCGTGCTGCCGGCGGCGTTGATACTGCTTGCATTCGCCGGCGGGTGTTTTCGCGAGCCGGAACCGGCCTACAAGACTGTTCCTGAGGGCGCTCGCGTATATTTGCAAGACCGCGCCCTGAAGGATCTTTCCGCGGTCCAGGATTCGTTTGCCCTGGGCGGCGAGATCGATTACGTCAATCTCGACCGAAACGAGCTTGAGGCCTTTCCCGCCGAACTCGCATCCCTCACGGGGCTCAAGTGGCTGCGCCTCAATTCCAATCGTCTTTCCTCGCTGCCGGACCTCTCCAGCCTTGTAAACCTGCGCAGGATATATCTGCGCGGCAACAACTTCACGGCAGTGCCGGAAACGCTCAAAGACCTTCCCGCGCTGACCGATATCGATCTTTCGGCGAACCCCGTCGCCGAAGTCCCCGATTGGCTCGCGCAGAAGAAGGGGCTTGAAAATCTCTCGTTTTCAGATACTCGCGTCAAGGCCCTGCCTGCCGACTTGACGGCTTGGAAGGATACGCTTCTTTCGCTTCAGCTGGGAGGGCTTTCCATATCCGCCGCCGAGATGGCGCGCATCCGCGCCGCCTTGCCGAAAACCGCTGTGGCGTTTTGATTTTTCGATTTTTCGATTTTCGATTTTCGATTTTTCGATTGTTTCAAGCATTCCATTTTAACACAGAGGCACAGAGTTACAGAGGAGCACAGAGAATTTTTCGATTTTTCGATTTTTTGATTGTTTTTAGCCTCTGTGAATCTCTGTGTCTCTCGGGCCTCTGTGTTAAAAACGAGAGGCTTGAAACAATCGAAAAATTCTCTCTTCTCTTCCCCCCATGCAACCAAATCCACGGCTTGAAGAGCTCGCGAACGAAAAACCGTTGCGGCTGCTCGTAAAGTATTCATGGCCAGCGCTCGTGGCCATGACGCTGAACGCGCTTTACGCCGTAGTCGACCGGTTGTACATCGGCCAGGGATGCGGCGAGGCGGCGATGGCGGGGCTTACGCTCTGCTTCCCCGTGATGCTTCTTTTCGGGGCGTTCGGGGTGTTCGTGGGGGCGGGGCATTCGGCGGCGCTTTCGATAAAACTTGGCGAAGGGGATAGAGTGGCGTGTGAAAAACTGCTGGGGCAGCTCGTCGCTTTCAAACTCGCATTCTTCTTCATTTTGCCGCCGCTCGTATTTTTCAATATCGACACCGTCCTACGCTGGTGCGGCGGAAGCGGCGTCAGCGCCGAGGCGTTCGTCTGCGCGAGGAGTTATTTGCGCATCGTCCTTTTCTCGCATTTGTTCTCGCACCTCGCATTCGGCTTTTCGGCGATGATGCGCGCAGAGGGCGGCGCGCTCAAGTCGATGATGTGCATGATTGTCGGCTTCGGCACGAATCTCGTCCTCGACCCGATTTTTATATTCGGCCTTGGCATGGGCGTGGAAGGCGCGGCGTGGGCGACGAACATCGCCATGTTTGCAAGCTGCATGTTCGCTCTTTCGCACTACCTCGGCGGACGCAGCGTGGTGCGTTTCCGTTGGCGCAGGATTGGGTTCTGGAAGGGGATGATGGCAAAGCCATGCGCGATAGGCTTCGCGCCGTTCATGCAGCAACTCCTGGGCGCGTTCGTCAACGTCGCATTCCCGGCGGCCTTCGCCAAATGGGCGCCTGACGAGGCGGCGGCGACTACCCAGATTGCGAGTCTGGGCGTCTTTCAAAGCGTCCTCATCCTCCTCCTGCTCCCCGTCCTTGGCGCCCAGCAGGGCATCCAGCCGATAATCGGCTTCAACTGGGGCGCGCGCAACTTTAGACGCGTGCGCGAGGCGTTCGTGCTCGGCTTCTGGGTGACGAGCGCGGCTTGCGTCGTCGCGTGCGTATTGCAGGTCGTCCCGCCGTTTCCGCAATGGCTTGCACGCGTCTTCGTCCCGGCGGACAACCCTGAGCTCCTTCGCATCGCCGCAAGCGACCTGCAACTTTCCAACTGCATGCTCTGGTGCATCGGACTCAATATCGTATCGACCACGTATTTCCAATCGATCGGACGCCCCCGCGCCGCCATCGTCCTTTCCACCATGCGCCAGGGCTTCATCATGCTCCCTGTAATTTGGTTCCTCCCGTATCTCATCGACGATCACATGTTCGCCATCTGGCTTTCGCTGCCAGTCTCGGACGTCTTGTGCTGCCTTGCGACTTTGATTCCATTCTTTTTGCATCTTCGCTTCCTTTCCCGCGTCCGTTCGAGGGACGAATGAGGGAATTTTCGATTTTCGATTTACGATTTACGATTTACGATTTAGCATATCTGCTCCTGCGTGAGCGGGTCGAAACTCCTCCCCTTCTGGAGGATGCGCCTAAGTTCGTTGTGGAAGCGCTCGATGTGTGGCTTTTGTGATGGGCAGTACGGGTCGCAGAACCACACGTTGACGCCGCGCCAAGCGAGTTTTGTCGGATTGTGCTCGGGATTGGGGCGGTAATTCTCGATCATCTCTGGTTCAGAGAATTCGGAGCCGTTGTCGGTCAGAATCGCGCGGAAGAGCTTCGAGAAGAACGCGGGGCCCGCGACGCGCCAGAGTGTGTTGAAGATCCTCGTGCAGGTCAGCGCGGTCTTCGCGTTGCGGAGGAAGGCGAGCGCGAGACCTGTGTCGGGAAAGACCATCGTGAAGAGGACCTTCCCGCTGATCGAGCCGATAACCGTGTCCAACTCGCACGGTACGACGCCCGCGTGTTGTTTGAGCCACTCCCACATTTCACGAATGGTACGCCCGACGCGGCACTTTGCCGTCG
>DFGB01000030.1 GCA_002371135.1 Verrucomicrobia bacterium UBA3761
TGGCCCACCCCCTTTACAAGTCACCAAATATTTATTTTCCCAGCGCTTGTCGCCCGTCGGTCAAATGTGGTATAATAATAGACAATTTATGAATGCTAGCGATAGACTCAGTCCGCTTCCGCTGCCGACGATCCGTCGGTATCCGGCGTATTTGCGCCTGATCCGGGAGCGCATGGCGGCGGGGGAGGAGGAGATATCAAGCGCGGCATTGGCTGCAGCGCTCGGGATCGATCCAGTTCTCGCGCGCAAGGACATTGCGATGATGGGCATCCCAGGCCGTCCGCGCTGGGGCTATCCGGCGCGGGAGCTTGTCGCGGCGATGCAGCACGCGCTCGGATGGGACAATGCGACGGACGCCGCGCTGATCGGTTGCGGCTCGTTGGGCCACGCCCTTGTCGGCTACGGTGGATTTACCGAGCAACACCTCTCCATCGTGGTGGCGTTCGATGTCAATCCGGCACTTCAGGGGCAGACGGTCCATGGTGTGAAGGTGCGCCCGATGACGGAAATCGGCCGCCTCGTCCGCCGGCTGAGAATACGGCTCGGCATTCTCACGGTGCCGGATGACGCCGCGCAGGAGTGCGCGGAGGCGCTTGTGGCGGCGGGAGTGAAAGGCATCTGGAACTTCACCTCCGTGCAGCTTTCCGTTCCTGACGACGTGATCGTGCAGAGCGTGGATCTCGCCCAGTCGCTGGCCGTCCTCTCGCATGCCATCGCCAACCGGCAGCGCAGCGAACGGCCGTAGGCTCAAGACGCGGAGAGTTTCAGCCCGACGATTCCAACGACGATCAGGGCGGCGGACACAAGACGCATCGGTGAGGCCGACTCGCCGAAAAGGAGAATGCCAGCGGCCACGCGTAGTCCGCGTAGAACACGTCTCCCGCCTTCATCATCGGACACGCTGTCAGCCTGTCGATGCCGTATTCGGCTGCAAGCTCCTTTTCGAGCGTTGTCTTGAGGATTGTGATTTTAACCTTCTTCATCTATCGATTTCCTTCCAATCGATGGCAGCGGCCGTTGGCGCGGCGAGGGCAGTTCGCCTTGGCCGCTCCGCCCGTGCCGAGACAGCGGTAGCAGATTTCGTTTTCAAGCGGTGCACCCGCAAAATAATCATCAAGGTTCTTGAGCGTCGTTCCGGCGATGTTGGCAAGCGCCTCGTGCGTCAGGAACGCCTGATGCGAGGTGACGATCACGTTGGGGAGCGACACGAGAAGCGACAGCGTCTTGTTTTGCCGCGTAACGTCCGAACGATCCTCGTAGAACCATTCGCTTTCTTCCTCATAGACGTCCAGCCCGGCTGCGCCGACCGTGCCATCGCGCAATGCCGCAAGGAGCGCCTCTGAATCGACAAGCCCGCCGCGCGAGGTGTTTATGAGCGTGAAGCCGCGCTTTGCCTTGGCGAGCGTGTCGGCGTTGATGAGGTGCTTCGTTTCGGGGAGAAGCGGACAATGCAGCGAGACGATATCCGATTCCGCGAGAAGCTTGTCGAGCGTCACGTATTCGAGTCCACTCGTCGGATTAGGAAATGCGTCGTAGGCGAGGACTCGCATTCCGAACCCCTTGCAGATGTCGGCGAAGATGCGTCCGATCTTGCCCGTGCCGACTACGCCTGCCGTCTTGCCGTGAAGGTCGAATCCTGTCAGCCCGACAAGCGAGAAGTTGAAGTCCTTTGTGCGAACGGCGGCGCGGTGGATGTGGCGCGTCAACGTCATCAGGAGCGCGGCGGCGTGTTCAGCGACGGCGTAGGGGGAATAGGCGGGAACGCGCACGACCGTGAGCCCCGCTTCATACGCAGCCTTGAAATCGACGTTGTTGTAGCCCGCGCACCGCATGGCGAGAACCTTGATGCCGCGCTTCACAAGCCCCTCCACGACGGCACGGTCTATCTCGGCATTCACGAACGCGCATGCCGCGTCGCATCCGTCGGCGAGCGGCAACGCCGCCGCAGTCAGCCGCGTCTCGAAATACTTGATCTCGTACCGCCCGTCGTTCAGCCGGTCGAACGACTCGCGGTCATACGGCTTGGTGTCGAAAAACGCAATCTTCTTCATAGTGCAATGCTCCTTGTTATTTTGTCTCCAACGCCTCTTCCGCCGCGAGGACAACGTTGCGGACGCAGTTCTCGCAACTGCACAGGATCTTGCCTGTTCCGATGCCCTTGAGGTCGCGGCAGATCGTCGCGCCGCAGAGTTCCTTAAAGCGCGGCAGTATCTTGCGCGACAATGACATAGTGCCATTCCCGCCAGTACGGAGTCCCGCGACCACGATCGCCCCAGCAAGCGCACCGCAGGTTTCCTCCATCGTCCCCATGCCGGAGCCGAATCCAGCGGAAAGCTGCATGAGTTTGTCCACCGGCATGTCCAGCGTATCGGCGAAGGCTCGCACGACCGCCTGGCAGCAGTTCATCTCGCGCTTCAGCTGCGCGGCGTATTCCTGTCTTTCATGTGTCGTCATTTCAGCTTCTTTCATCCAACGAGGAGTTTCATATCGTCGTCCACCGATCCGATGCCGG
>DFGB01000084.1:0-7280 GCA_002371135.1 Verrucomicrobia bacterium UBA3761
CCGGTCGCCTCCGACAAGGAAACGGCGTACAACACCGCGATGCTGACCGCCTGGCTCCAGTCGTTCGCCAAAATCTCCTTCAAGCCCGGCGCGGGCAGCGCAAACCAGAAAATCTGCTCCGAGGCGGAAAACTGGTGGTACGAGGCGGGGCCCGTCATGAGCCGCCACCGCAACGGCTACGACAACCTCTGGACCGCCATCACAAACGACCTCGCCTTTGGCTCGCCCGTCCAGATCAACACGCCCGTCCACCAGATGGTCGTCGACGGCTATGCGGTCGATAACACCGGAACCGCGAACGAAACGCGCTGGATCAACACGAACTACGGCTGGGGCGGCGGGATTTGCTGGGAAAACTTCGATACGGCGACGACGTCCGGCGGCTCTGCGGGCGTCTTCGCCGATTTCCAGACGGGGTATCGTCCGCAGAAGCGCGTCCAGTTCGAGAGCGTGCCGCGCGTGAGCGCGACATCTGTTCCGCTCGTCTGGCACTTGGCGCCGTGCTACACCAACAAGATCGACGGCTTCACGCTTGAAATTGCGAAGTTTGCGGGCGAGACGCGGTTCGCGGATGATTTCGCCAACTCGACCGGCGTCGCCAGCGGCGAAAAGTTCAAGGTCGAAAACGGCGTCCTCGGCGGATACCCCGCCATCCAGACGAGCTATTTCACGTATCCCGAGACGTACATGGCGACGGACGATTCCGTTCTAGAGTTCGACGTGCAGAGCCGCTACATGAGCGGACACGCCGCCACGGCGGAAATCTGCGCGGACGGCGGGGCGTGGGAAACCGCCGCGACGATTCCGCTTTCCGCCGGCAAGAACGCCGCTTTCGGCACGCCGACGCACCAGACCGTCAGCCTCGCGGCGTTCGCCGGCAGAACCGTACGCCTGCGCTTCAAACTTGCCTGCACATGGGCGGGCTATGTAGCCGGCTCGTCGCCTGATTTCATCATCGACAACGTTTCGCTTTCCGGCGTCACGGGATTCGAGGAGACGCAAACCGTTGAAATCGAGCGCGACGATTCGACGCCGGGAATTTACCGCTATACCGTGAGCGGACTTGAGGACGGCGCGAACTACGCTTTCACCGTAACGCCCGTCATGACGGACGGCTCGGCGGCGCGTTCCAACGCGGCGACGACCCGCATCGGCACGCCCGAACCCGTCCCGGAAATTCTCGGCGTATCGTCCGTCGCGTGCGGACTCGAACTCGTGCAGGACGGCTTCTTCATCGAATGCGCACGCGACATCGTCAACGACATCGACGTCGATTGCAATGCGGCCACCGTCGATCTTGTGGCGCTTCCGAGCCACCTTTCGATACTGCCCGACGAAAAGATTTCTGTTGAAGTAGAAAACGGCGTTTTTACAGTACATGTCGATGCGACGGAAATGGCCGAGACCGGGAAATTCCATGACGGCGATATGCTCATCTTGACGCTCGTCGCGACGAATGCGGACGGCACGGAAGCGGCGAAAAACCTGATGCTGCGCTTCAACTCCATGCGTCAGGTCATGGACGGCACGTTCGACGTCGCCGCAAGCGGCACGGCGCAGACGGGCGTCTGGTTCTGCGGCAATACGACAATCGACGCGAAGGGGGAGTCGATTGTTTTCGCCTCCGGCGCGTTCCAAGGAACGGGCAATGTTACGCTGACCGATTCCACCGGCGGCGGGTCGTTCGCGTTCGAGAGTCTCGACGGTTTCACGGGGACGCTCGCGTTCGGCGATGGCGTTTCCGTTGCGCTTCCCGCCGACATGACGGCCTTCACAGGTAAAATCTCGGGCAATGTCGCGCTCGAATTCGGCGAAACGATGAAGATTGCGGGCATGGAGCCGTTCACCGGCGGCATCACCCTCGCCGGCGGAACGCTCAAAATCGCGCTCTCCGATGAAGACGTCGCCTACGGTTTTTCGACGAGCGCGATTTCGTATAACACCGGCTCCGTCGTCTTCGTCGCACCCGACGGCACGGAAACCGTCGCGACGCAAACCGGCTCTGCGTTCTCCATCGCCGGAACTGCGAATGTATGGACGGGGACAAGTTGGTTCGGTGAAAATTATACAGCTAAATGGTCGGACGGGCTTCCTGAAAATGGCGATTATGTCATATTCAATGTCGCCGATGCAGATGGAGGCGATGTCGATGTCATGCTTCTTAACCTTCAGACTGACACGCGGTTAGCTTACGCGAAAACAACTGGCGACAATCCTCTTGAGATTACTGTTGCGCAAGGTGTATCTACAGCCGCGCTTTCCGTTGACGTGCTTGAGAATATGGTTCAGACCAAAATCAACACGACGAGTTTTCAGCCAACTACAGTCATTCCTCGTGCGAATCTGATAATCGCAAATGGAATGTCGCTTTCTTGCGACATCGACCATACACTTGCGTCCAATATCAAGACTTATCACGGCGGCACGGAATTGCGGGATGCCATGTCGTATGCTGACCAGTGGAACGGCACGGTCGTGTTCGAGAACTACACCGCCAAAGGACTCAATCCCGGCGAATACGGCAACGCGCAGTCAACAGTGCGCTTTAAGGGCGTTACAGGGTGGCTCGTGACGAACAAGGAATTCTATCCGGCGGTCGAGCTTGTTGATAACGGCGATACGCCTGCGCTGCACTGGAACGACGGCTCCAGTTCAACGATGGCGACTTTCGACGCGCTGAAGGGAACGGGCACATTCAAGACTTCGAAATCTTCTGTCACGGACAAAGTCCTGATCAAGGACGTCTCGGCGTTCGCGGGCTCGTTCAATCTCGCGGCGAAAGCCGTCGCGATTGCGGATTCGATGCCGACGGAAAACCTTGCCTACACGGGTCGGCTCCTCGTCAACAAGGCGGCGACGATTGCGTCCGGCGCGACATGGACGGCGAACGGCGGCGTTTATCTCGGCGCTTGCGAACTGACGGTCGCGGGCACGCTCGCTTCGCCTCTGACCGCGAGCGCGGCGGGCGCGAAACTCACGCTTGCGGACGGCGGAACCATCGTCGCATCCGCCGCGATTGCCGGCGACACGGCACCGTCGCTCGACTTCAAGGCTGGAACTTACAAGATCGATGCCGACGTGCGCGAGACGAATACGGTCAATTTCTGCGCGGCGGAAGGGGATGTGACGACGCTTGACGCGAACGGACACAAGATGACGCTTGCGGCGTCGTTCTTCTCCGGTTCGGGCGACATCGCGCTCGTATCGTCCGTCGCCGGCGGCTCGTTCGTGATCGAAGGCGTTTCGCAGGACTTCACGGGCGCCATCAGACTCGACGGCGAAGTGAATGTTTCGCTGCCGGACGACCTTTCGGAAATCGGCGGTACGATCGCGATTTCCGGCGCATCGCTCGCCTATTCGTCAGCGAAGCTCGGCCCGGTCAGCGTCGGCGTCGGTTCGACGCTCACCGTCTCGCTCACGGACAGCGAGGCGATGAAGGGCTTTTCGGCAAGCACCGTCACGCTCGACGGCGGGACGATCGAGTTCGTCGATTCCCGCGGAACGGTGGTCGGCTCAAGCACGGAATCGACGACATACGTGAAGCCCGACGGCTACACGCTCGCGCCGGTTCCGACGGCGGTCTGGGTCTCCGGCGAGTTCGAGGACGAAGCGACGCTCCACGGCGGCTACAAGATTACGCCCAACGACAATACCGTAAATGACAGCGGCAACATCGTCATCGGCTCTGCGACCACCCTCGGCGCGACGATCGACCTTTCCGACGCCAATTGCACAAATGCTTCGCTACTGGTATGGTATTCGCTGCCTTCGAACGGCGCACCGGTAGCTAATGCCGTTCCGCTGTCTATGTATGACACCAAAGACATGGGAGGCGTGGCTACCTCTGCAGGCTCGTCCAGTGTGACGGGTTACTATCTCAACGGTTCCACTGTCACGGCGCAGAGCAACTATGGGTTTTCCGATCCTGCGCCGACCCTGCAGACCGAAGGCTATATGCTGCTCGAAGTCTGGGCGATAAACGTAAACCACTCCTCGCACGGCACGGCATTCTATTCCGGAACGTCGATCGACAATCTGAGCGGCGGAATAAACACGACATTGCGTTTTGCAGGCGCCAACAACCGCGTGACAAAGGCAGGCATCGGCGGGCCGACTCTGGCCGGCGCAAAACCTTGGGCGGGGATGGAAATCAAGGGCGTCGCCCTTTTCGCCAACGAGTGGGTCGATCCAGAGGATCTCGCGCTTTACGAGTTCCCGGAGGCGAAGGCCGTCGTTCCCTCGTGGGCGGTCGCGTCGATCACGCCAGCAAACGGAGAGACGACATATTACAGGAGCGTCACCGATGCGCTCTTCGCGATAGTTCGCGGAGATGTCGATGCCGACACGGTGCAGGTGCTCGACGGCAGTTCGGTCGATTATTCAAGCTTGGGTTTCGCCTACGACTCCGAGACGCAGACATACACAAAGCTCAAGATCGCCATCGCAAAAATCGACAATGGCATCGTCGTGCTGGAATTCACGACGCTCGCCATGGCGTGCGAAGAGGCCGATGTGCAGAATATCGGTGTAATAGAACTGCTTGCGGCGCGCGATTCGATTTCCGAAGCGATACCGTCCGGCTGGAGCTACGTTTCGCCGGAGGCTTCCGGCACGGAATACGGCACGATTCTGAAAACGATTTCGGAAATCCCCGGCACCGTCAGCAGCATTGCGATTACGCAAGAGAATGTCTCCGCATCCGCCGACGGCGAATGGGCAGAGGTTTCGACAAAGCCAATCTATCTCACTTTGCCGTCAAGCGTAAACGATTTTACCGTCTCCTTCGACACAGACATCCCAGAGAATACATACGGCACTCTCGTCAGCTGGGATTCCGGCGACCACGATATCCGCATCGTCGTGACGAATGACGTTGAGAAGATGGCGCTCTGGCGCGACGGCAGCAGCGGGATGCTTACGGCCGTAAAGGACGATAATGCAATCCTTATCCCGTCCGGCGAGCACTACATCGAAGTGATCTACTACCGCGGGAGCGGCACGACGATCAAGGTTGATGGCGCTCAATACTACAAATCAGGGTCGCTCAGGTTCGGCAGCAACACGACGACCAAGCTTGCCCTCGGCGGTTCGGCACTCGGATTCCCTGACGACGTGCTCGCGGGATTGAAGGTGAAGAATTTCCGTTGGGGCAAGTCGCCGACCGAGCCAGGTGAAGCTAGCGAAAACTTCCCGCGTTATAACTACGTAACGCGGCTCGATGGCACGGTATATCACGGCAACGACGAGAATCGCGCCGTTATCACGAACTGGCAATCGCAGCTAATCCATCCTGCGACGCGCCCGGTTCCGGCAGGCAAGACGGATGCGGAGTTTGACACCATCGACGTCCTGTTCGTCTATGACACGCCCGGCAAGGCGTATGTCGAATCGAACGAGAGCGCCTGGAATGGGGCGAGTGCGCTCGAAGTCTATTCCGCCAAGGCGACGGCGAAGATGAACCAGATTCTTTGCACGACCGACATGGACACGAATTTCTGGTTCCGCATGGTCGGCGTCCACACGGTCGATGGCACTGGCGGGACGATTGCGGAGATTCTCGGCAAGGGCGAAGGGTTGCGGGATGAATACAGCAGCCTCCTCGATTTGCGCGACCGCTATGGCGCGGATGTGATCGTCACGCCCACTACGCAGTCCGGCGGCTATGGCGGCCTAGCGCGTTTGAATACGCTCGATGAAATCACGTCGCGCCATCAGAATGCGGCATACCATATCGCGAGCGTGCTGCTCAATTATTCGCAGACTCATGCATGGGTTCATGAAATCGGTCACAACATGAGCCTCAACCACTATCCGCCCGCGAACTTCGATCCGGCGAACACATGGCGCGGACTCGGCTTCCAGCACAAGATCGCCGTGGACGGCACCTCCATGTCGTCCGTCATGGCCGAGCAGGGCTACGCCGACTTCTGCGGCGGCTTCTCTTCAAAGAACCACATCTACCACGGTTCGCGTCTCTCCATCTCCAACCACCTAGATTCGACAGGCGTCCTGCTCGAAGCGGCGCCATACGTTTCACAGTGGCGCTCGACGCGCGTGCCGGAGACGGCGCAGGTCGAATGTTCGGTCACATACGGCTCGTCGCTTCCCGGCGATACGGAGTTTGAGCTATCCTTCCCCGATCCCGAGGCTGAAATCTACTACCAAGTGTACGGACTGAACAACAATGACTTTGTAAAATACACGGAGCCGTTCACGGTTCCTGAAAGCGCGGGTTCCGCATACATCAGCGCATACGTCGTGAAGGATGGCGTGTCGAGCGCAACCAACGTCGTGAACTTCAGTGCTTTCAGCTCGACTTGGGACACGCTTCTCGGCTCGCCAAAACTGCCATGGGCCATTTATAAATCCATCGACGGCGGCTGGGCGGAGGCAAGCGGCGGAGAGTATCTCGAAGTCGCCGACGGCTTCACTGGAAAGCGCACGGCGGAAAGCACACTATCGACGACCGTCACGGGTCCGGACGTACTGACGTTCGAGCATTGCGAGAAACTGCTGTTCAACGCCGGCCCGTGGTCCGATGTGAGATATCCGCACACACATCCAGATTCATCCTTCTGCGTTTGGGTTGACGGCAAATTGGCCTATTCGCTTCACGGGCCGACGAACACGATCGGCAGCTGGGTTTCAACCGACATCGCGATTCCCGAAGGGACGCATAAGGTCGATTTCACATATTCCCATCGCAGCGGCTACGTAAGCGGCGAGACGGTTCGCATCAAGAGCGTCGCGCTTGCGTCGGCTCAGGAGCCGCCGGTGGATCCCGACTCGTACGCCATCGATCCTCTTGCGGTCTGGTACAAGGACTTCAAGACCTCCGAGAAGAATGGCTATACGCTTTCGACGAGCGGCACGACCGCTATTGCGGACGACACATACGGCTCGACGCTCACCATCGGCGACGCGGCGGTGGTGATCGACACGTCGGCGGCAAATACGAACGAGCTGACCGTCCTCGTCAAATACACCGCCGCGCCGAGCGTCACATCCGCGCCGGTAGTCGCGTTCGGCGGTATGGCGGGCAAAGATGCGACAGTCGGCCTCGACGTCGGCGCATACACTAAGGCGGACAAGACGCTCGCCGTTTACCGGAACTTCAACACCGACAACGGCAAGCCGTACGAGTTTGCTTCTGCGCCTGTCCTGTCCGCGACCGGCGGCTATCTGCTTTGCGCGCGCGACAACGTACAGGGCTTCAGGGCGTACGTCGGCGAGTCGCTCGACTCGATGACCGGCGAAACGCTTTCCAACGCCAACATCAA
>DFGB01000084.1:7378-15015 GCA_002371135.1 Verrucomicrobia bacterium UBA3761
GGCGGTTCGACGCTCCCGGCGAACGCAAACGACATGGTGCCATTCACTGGCTTCGTCGTGGAGAAGATCGCTGTTTTCAAAGGCTACTATACGCCGAGAGACTTGATTCCCATTGAAAACCCCGAAGACGCGGCGACGCTTTCCATCGCCGACAATGAGACGTGGAACTTCGCGGCGGGTGCGACGCGCACATACGAAAACATCGGTGCGCTTTCGTCTTCCGGCACTATCGCCGTCACGAACGACACGGTCGCAGCCGGCGTTTACAAGCTCGCCGAATGGACGACACCGCAGCAGTACAAGACGGCTTGCGCTGGCTATGGGCGCGTCGGGACTTTGTCAGTACCAGGCCTTGCAAACGGGCTTGTAGCGGAACTCGTCTATGGCGCGAACGCGATCTATCTGCGTGTTTACAACGAGACGGCGCAGTTCTACAAGCCTACGCTTTCCATTATGCCTTACGGCGACTCGATCACCGAGGGTTTCAATGCGCAGCACACTGGCGCGAACTACAGGATCCTGCTCTACCAGAAGCTACGGATGCTCGGCTACAACGTCAAGTCTTGCGGCGTCTATGGTCTCGACGACGGCTACAACTCCGTCGATCCTTCTGGCGAGCCGCTCGGCGACGCCGACCGCTGGCATTCCGCCAAGCATGGCGCCGTCGCGGGACGCTCCACCGTAACCGCATCCGGCCGCAGCGATCTGGAAGAGAATGTGGATACGCTGGCGGCGGCGGCCGGCAAGCCTGATTTCGTTCTGCTGCATATCGGTATTAACGATCTCGTCTCCAGCGACCGCAATCCAACTACCGTTTGCCAGTCGGTGACGAACATCGCCTGGCGGCTTGTCAACGACCTGCCCGATACCAAGATTGTCCTCTCTACAGTTCTCAATGTCACCGGCTCTCAAAAGAACAGGACCTTCAACGGCGTGGCACTTCCATATCTGGTGGCACAGTTCAACAACCTCCTTGCAGAACGCATCGCAGACTTCCCCGAGGGCCGCGTCTATCTCGCCGACCTCAACGGCTATGTCAAGAGCGACGACCCCGGCGTAATCTACAGCGACGGCATCCATCCAGACTGGCGCGGCTTCGACCAGATGGCAGAAGGCTGGCTCTCGGTGATTACGAACGTTTACAAGGCTGCGAACGGGCCGTTCCCGTCAAATGAGTACGCGGATTACGTTGACGACAGTGCTCTTGGCGCCGCCGCAAAAACAGAGCTTGCCGATTATATCGACGGCTTCACGCTTGCGCAGACGATCGATGTCGCCAGCACCAACGCGCCGACGGTCGTAAGTGGCGAAGGTCCGGCGACTGGCATCGGCAAGGTCGGTTATTTCGTCGAATACGTCCGTGCCGACAACGAGACGCACAAGTGGGTGTGGGTCGATATGGACGCACCCGCAACGACTCTCGAAGACTTGGGGCTCCCGACGGTGAACCGCCAGCAAGTCGTCACGTCTCTTCACGTCAAGTCGAACCACAACGGCATCTATGATATCGCCCCGGATGACGACAGCGCAACTGGCTTCATCGAGTTCTCGCCTTATAAGGGCACCGGAGCAGCTTCCGGCATAGGCGGCGCACCGGCCGCCTACGGCTCGGCATACGGATGGAACGACACGCTCGGCACGAGCGGCGATTACGGATGCATGCAAATACACCGCGTCGTTTCCACGTCTTCCGCGCCCGGCGGGCAGGTTCTCTTCGCCTACAACAACTGGAAGGCCGCCGATTCCGCTGCGGAGTTCGGCATCGGCAACTTCTCGCAGCACTTCCATGCGGGGACTCAGACATTCGACTACATGGACACGAGGAACCTCGAGAAGATGAACGCCTCCGCCTACCGCGTCAAGCGAATCGAAATCTGGACGAAGGAGGCCAACGTGCGGCGTATCGCGGTGGCCGAGGGCGAGACTGCCACGGTCGATGACTATCAACCTGGCGTGACATACATCATCTCCGGTGCCGGCACTGTCGCCTTCACGCAGCTTCCTGCGGCGAGTTCGCTTTCGTTCGAGGATTGGACGGGCACGCTGGAACTGCCGGCGTTCCGGGCTGGCGGTCAGGTCCTGACCGATTATGTCGTGAACGGCGTGTCGAAGCTCAAGCTGAACGGCATAACGGGCGGGTATTTGATGTGGGAAGATCTAGATTTCCAATCGGAACTCATACTCGCAGGCGACTTTGTGCTTACCGACATGTCTATGCGCGACTATTCGTTCGCGAAGATTTCCGGCACGGGCAACATCAGCCTTTCGCCGGGAACGTACGAGCTGAAGTCCTTTGCTATCGGCGAATATTCGGCAAGTGGAATCGTCAGCAACAGTATGTCCGCCACGGCGATTGCGATCGGTACGTTGGCGCTGCCGGAAGGAACGAGCGTCGCGGGCGGCACGCGGCTCCTCGCCACGGGCGGCACGGGCGCGGTGTCGGTCGAGAACGTCACCGTAGGTGGCGTCGCGCAGAGCATTAGCCTCGTCAATGGCGGTGAAGGAGATGAAGCCGGGCTTTATGTGGAAGGTTCGAGCGCGACTGCGACGGTCGTGCGCGTCCATCCGCGCCTGACGCGCGGGCTTGCGCGGGAAGCGCTTCTCGGCATCCGCTTCGACAACGCTTTGGGCGGCAATGCGAGCGCGTTTGACGTCAAGTTCCGCCTCGTGAACTGCACGAAGGCGGACATCACGGACATCAAATACTGGAAGCAGCCCTATACGCACAACTACGGCTTCTACGAGGCCGAGGCGACGCAAGGCCCCGCCGCCACGGTGTCTGCGGCGGATGACGCGACGGAGTTCACCGCGTCCTTCCCGGCGGGAAGCGTTTGGTTCTATCCGCAGGTCAACGGGCGCGAGGACAGCGACTATCTCTGGGTGACGGCGACGATCAACCCTGAGATTTCGCCCGACGCCAAAATCTTGGTTTCGGTTCCTACGGAGAAGATTACGCTCTCCAACGGCGGCGTATTCGATGTCGTCAATGGTGCGGAGACGCAGCCGCATCGCGTCTTCCCGTTCGTCCACCAGATCGGCGCGTATTTGCGGCAGGACGTCCCGGCGCTTACCGGCGAATCGGCAGGAAAGCTTGAAGACTCCCCGGCGAACCGAGTCGGCAACCTGACCGACATCATCGTCTGCAACGACTTCCTCGTCGCGTATGACTCCGCGAACGACACGTTCAAGACGACGTGGGACGCGCGCGGACGCGACAACACCGCGCAAGTCGCGCGCATCAAGGCTCTTCGCGACCAATACAACCCGAAGTGCATGATCCGCGCCTCGCTTACGAAGGGCGAAGGGACGATAACCGTCGATGGCGTGACGTGGACTCCAATCGCCTGCGCTGCCGCGTCCGCCGCGCGCCGCAAGCAGCTGATCGACTCCATTCTTGCCGTGATGGAATCGGCGGGGCTGGACGGACTCGACATCGACTGGGAATATCCGAGCAACAATCTCGACTGGCACGCCTACGGACTTCTCATGCGCGATCTCGCCGCCGCGTTCTTCGACAAGGGATACGTCCTTTCGTTCTGCTCCAATCTCGGCCACCAGATGGCGCCGTCCGGCTATCACGCCGCGTTCCACGCCGCCGATTTCATAAACGCAATGGCGTACGGTGCATCGCCGCTCAATGCCTCGCCGCAGGTTATGATGACCGGCATCAATGTCTGCAGGGACCGCGGCGTGCCGCCGCGCCGCATCGTCGTCGGTCAGGCGATGTACGCATACGAAGTCCAGAACCCCGGCTGGGGATCGGTCGTCGGCTGGCTGAAGGAAGAGTGGCCGGACGACAAGACGCGCTGGTGGGATGCCGATCTGATCTGGATGGACCGCAGCGCTACGAAGCCCGACAACACCGTGATTTCGACCAAGAAGGAGACGTTCGAGGGGCCGTCGAGCTACCATGCGAAGTGCAACTGGTGCCGCGCGAACGGCTACGGCGGCGTCATGAGCTGGGGCTACTACACCGATGTCGACTGGGACGATGCAGACCTCATGTCGCTTGCGCGTCATCAGGCCAAGAGCTGCTGGCTGCGCACCAACTGGTCGTGGCCCACGCCGCCGCAGGACAACGAAGGCGCATATCTGCTCGACAGCGAAGAGGATTGGTTCTGGCTTCGCGACCACCCCGGCGTCGTCGCGCGTTTCGCCGCCGACATCACGCTCGTGCATGACCCGCTGCCGATAGAGACTTTCTCGGGAACGATTGACGGCGCTGGCCATACGCTCACCATCCCTGTCGATACGTGGCTCGCCTACGACTCGAACCCAGCGCTCATTCGCGCCCTCGCGGGAACTGTGAAGAATCTCAAGATCGACCTCTACGGCCGCGTCGTCAGCCGCGCTTCGCGCTGGAACGACACGACCGTGAACACGTCCGCCAACACTCTTCTCACCAATGTGACGCACAACGCCGCCGTTCTTGCCGCGAATCTCGGCGCGGGCGGCGTCATTGACGGCGTGGAGCTGGATATCCAGTCCGGCGCCGAAGTGCAGGGGCCTCAGCGTGTCGCGGGCCTCGCCGCGAGCGTGTGGGTGCCGGACGGCTTTCGCGCGGAGATACGCAATTGCCGCGTACACATCTCCGGCACGGTGCGCTCGCTCGCCCGCAACACGGCCGAGGGCGACATCATCGTTACGAATCAGGTCGCGGGCGGTGTCGCGGGATGGGTCGCCTGCCCGGGCGCGCAGAATATCGTCGTCGCGGACAACATCGTCTCGCTCGCTTCCACTGGGCGCGTCGCCGTCGAGACGGGCAGTTCCTCGTCGGCCGGCGGCGTCATAGGCGATCTGAACAACGTAAATCCGCTCGTCCAGGGCAGTGCGGTGTATGTGGCGGCAGGCGCCGCCGTCGTCTCCGCAAAAGAGAGCGCGGAAGCCGGCAAAGTCCGCACTTCCCACGCCGTCGCGTCCTATTCGATAGCCGCCAGCGGCAATGCGCGTGAAACGTTGCGCTATATGGAACGTGGCGCGGAGAACCTCGCCTCTTCCGTAGGCGGATATTCCGCCGCCGCAGGTTCGGTGGTCGTATCTTCCGGCGCCGATGCGGCGGCAGGCGCCGTGGCGATCGCGCCGAATCTTGCCTCTAGCGTCGTGATCCCCGCCGATGTCGAGACGCCGCGGATATTTATCGACGGTGTGGATGTCACGGGTGCGTTCGCGACGCCCGAAAAGGGTGTCGCTACGACGCTCGTTCTCGACCCCGCGGGCTCGGTGGACGGCGTACGCGTGCGTCCGGAATTCGCCGGGCAAAATGGCATCGTCATCGAATCAGCCGGTGGTGACGACGACGCCCAGGCCGTCTTCACTGTAAAGACGATCCCCGGTCTTTGGTACTCGGTCGTCTACGGCGACGAGCTGGGCGCCGGCGGCATCGCCGGCGAGGTTTTCGAGACGGCCGCCGGCAAGGCCGCTTCTTCCACGACAGTGCTCTCAGCGCCTAAGGGCGACGGGAAGCGCTTCTATCAAATCAAGGTATCCCCGACGGAATGACCGGGGCGATCGACTTGCGGATATGCAAACGAAATATCTTCCCAGCCGCGGCGCCGGCATAGGTTTCGCCGCGCTTGCGGTGTTCGCGTCGGCGCTCTCATGCCATGCGGACTGCCTAGACGAGCTCATGCCGCGGCCGATGGAAATCGTCCGCGGCGTCCCCAGCGACCTCATGCCGCCTGCGCAACGTCCCGGCGCTTATCGCCTTGTCGTGCGGAACGGCAGACCTTCCGCCACCGGCGACGAGGAGGGCGTGCGCTACGCCAAGGCGACTTTCGCCCAGCTGAGAAAACTTGCCGCCCCGGACGCCGTCCCGGACTGCGTAATCACTGACTGGCCGCGCTTCAAGTATCGCGGCCTCATGCTCGATTGCGGACGCAATTACCAGCGCGTAGATTCCATCAAGGACGTAATCTCCGCCCTCGCCGCATACAAGTACAACGTCTTCCATTGGCATCTTACGGACAACTACGGCTGGCGGCTCGAGTCCAAGAAGCATCCCGAACTCCAGAAACGCGAGGCGTTCTCGCGCCAGCCGGGGAAGTTCTATACGCAGGCGGAGTTCAAGGAAGTCGTCGCCTTCGCCCGCGAACGCGGCGTCACTGTGATCCCGGAACTCGACATGCCCGGCCACACTCTCGCATTCCGCAAGGCGACCGGCATTGCCGACCTTGCCGACGACCGCGCGCGCATCATCCTCGGAGAACTCATCGACGAACTCTGCTCCCTCGCGCCGTCGGAGACGATGCCGATCGTCCATCTCGGCACCGACGAAGCGCGCGAGAAGGGCGAAAAGGTGCCGCAGTCGCATCTCGACTACTGGGCCTCGCGCGTTCTCGCCAACGGCCGCAAACTCATGGGGTGGTCGCCGGGGCTGCGGCTCCCCGGACAGTCGATAAAGCACCTCTGGATGGGCGCGAGAGACCCCCGCGGCGACTCCACGCCGTACATCGATTCGCAGAACAGCTTCTACATCAATCACGTCGACCCCGAGGAACTCCTTTCCGTCGCGGCATACCAGCAGCCGTGCCGCTGGGGAAGCGAGGAAGAGAAACTCGGCGCGATAATCGGCGTCTGGCATGACGACGCCATTGCCGATACGGAGGATGTCGTGCGCATGAACGCCGTCTATCCGGCGATTGTCATGCTTTCCGACAGCTTCTGGCGCGGACGCGAAAAGGACGAGCCTGCGCTCTACGCTCGCCTCCCCTCGCCCGACGACCCGCGCTTCGAGCTCGCCGCCGACCTTGAGCGCCGCACCCTCGCCCAGCGCGACAAGGTTCTCAAGGGTTTCCGCCATCCTTTCCCTTACGTCGCCCAGACGCACATGCGCTGGCGCATGACCGACGCCTCCGGCAAGGTCCTCGCCACGGATATCCCCCAGGCGACGATCTACCCTCGCCACTTCTGGTTCCCGGCTTCGGCGTATGCTCCCGGTCCCAATGGCACGGTGGTCCTCGAAACAACAATTTCAAGCGAGCGCGATATCGACTGCGGCGCGTGGATCGGCATGACCGGCTTCTCGCGTTCGGACGGACGCAGTCGCGATGCGCCGACGCCTCGTCTCGGCCAGTGGAACAAACACGGCGCCACGATCGAAATCAACGGCGTCGCCATTCCTCCGCCCAAGTGGACCCATCCCGGCGTCGGCGGCAATCCCAAGGAGATTCCGCTCGTCGATGAAGACTACTGGTATCGCCCACCCGCCAAGATACATCTCAAAAGGGGCGCGAACCATATCAAGTTGACTCTCCCCAAAAACGGTGGCTGGAAGTGGATCGGCACATTCACCCCCGTTTCTGGCACGAGCGACCACCCCCGCGAAGTTCCGGGGCTGACATATGAATAAAGTAGGAAGTAGAAAGTAGGAGATGCTAGAATCCCTAGAATCTCTAGGCTCTCTAGAACCTCTAGACCTTCTAGAATCTCTAGACCTTCTAGAATCTCCCACTTCCTACTTTCTGCTTCCCGCTTCGGCCGCGCCGCCCCATTGCCATATATCCGCCAATATGGTATAATATCGGCCAAACCTAAAACAAGACAACCAACATGAGCGACAAGAAGAAATACGTATACTTCTTCGGTGCTGGCAAGACCGAAGGCAACGCCAACATGCGCGAACTCCTCGGCGGCAAGGG
>DFGB01000084.1:15080-15397 GCA_002371135.1 Verrucomicrobia bacterium UBA3761
CGAACCTCGCCGAGATGGCCGGCCTCGGCCTCCCTGTCCCGCAGGGCTTCACGATTTCCACCGAAGCGTGCACGCGCTACTACGACGACGGCAAGACGATCGGCGACGACATCCAGGCCGAGATCATGGAATACATCGACAAGCTCGAGAAGTCGGCCGGCAAGAAGTTCGGCGACGCCAAGAACCCGCTTCTCGTCTCCGTCCGCTCCGGCGCCCGCGCTTCCATGCCCGGCATGATGGATACAATTCTCAACCTCGGCCTCAACGAGACGGTCGTCGAATCCCTCGCCGCCCAGACCAAGAACCCGCGCTGGGCG
>DFGB01000084.1:15497-17375 GCA_002371135.1 Verrucomicrobia bacterium UBA3761
TCGTCATGGAAGTCGGCAAGAAGTATTTCGAGAAGCTCATCGACGATATGAAGGCGAAGAAGGGCGTCAAACTCGACGTCGAACTCACCGCCGACGATCTCAAGGAACTTGCCAACCAGTTCAAGGCCGAGTACAAGTCTAAGATCGGCTCCGAGTTCCCGACCGACGCGAAGGTCCAGCTCTTCGAGGCGATCAAGGCCGTGTTCCGTTCTTGGGACAATCCGCGCGCCAACGTCTACCGCCGCGACAATGACATTCCGTATTCGTGGGGCACCGCCGTCAACGTCCAGATGATGGCGTTCGGCAACCTGAACGACGAATCCGGCACGGGCGTCGCCTTCACTCGCGACCCCGCCACTGGCGAGAAGAAGCTCATGGGCGAGTTCCTCATGAACGCCCAGGGCGAGGACGTCGTCGCCGGCGTGCGCACTCCGATGCCGATTGCCAAGATGGCCGAGGTCATGCCCGAGGTGTTCGAGCAGTTCCAGAAGATTTGCCAGACTCTCGAATCGCATTACCGCGACATGCAGGATATGGAGTTCACCATCGAGAACAAGAAGCTCTTCATGCTCCAGACCCGCAACGGCAAGCGCACCGCCAAGGCCGCGCTCAAGATCGCGTGCGACCTCGTCGACGAGGGCATGCGCACCGAGGAAGAGGCCGTGCTCATGATCGACCCCCGCAACCTCGATACTCTCCTCCACCCGCAGTTCGACGCCGTCGCGCTCAAGAAGGCGAAGGTGATGGGCAAGGGCCTTGCAGCGTCCCCCGGCGCCGCCTGCGGCCGCATCGTATTCTGCGCTGAAGACGCCAAGGCGTGGAAGGCTCGCGGCGAGAAGGTGGTCCTCGTCCGTCTCGAGACGAGCCCCGAGGACATCGAAGGCATGAAGGCCGCCGAAGGCATCCTCACCGTCCGCGGCGGCATGACCAGCCACGCGGCCGTCGTCGCCCGCGGCATGGGCGAGTGCTGCGTCTCCGGTTGCCAGGAAATCACCATGGACGAAGAGAACAAGCGCTTCACTCTCGCCGGCAAGGTGTTCAAGGAAGGCGACTGGCTCTCCATCGACGGCGGCACGGGCAACATCTACGACGGCGTCGTCCCGACCGTCGACGCGACGATCGCCGGTGAATTCGGCCGCATCATGATGTGGGCCGACAAGTTCCGCCGTCTCAAAGTCCGCACCAACGCCGATACGCCCCGCGACGCCAAGAAGGCACGCGAACTCGGCGCCGAGGGCATCGGCCTCTGCCGCACCGAGCACATGTTCTTCTCTCAGAGCCGCATCCTCCCGTTCCGCCAGATGATCTGCGCCGATACGGTCGAGGAACGCGAAATCGCTCTCGCGAAGATCCTCCCCTACCAGCAAGACGACTTCGAGCAGCTCTTCGAAGCGCTTGACGGCCAGCCCGTCACGATCCGCTTCCTCGATCCGCCGCTCCACGAGTTCGTCCCCCACACGGAAGACGAAATCGCGCTCCTCGCAAAGGAGACCCACAAGCCCATTTCGCGCATCAAGGAAATCATCGATTCCCTGCACGAGTTCAACCCGATGATGGGCCACCGCGGCTGCCGCTTGACGGTCACGTATCCGGAAATCGCCGTGATGCAGACCAAGGCCATCATCCGCGCCGCCATCAACGTCCAGCGCAAGCATAAGGGTTGGACCGTCAAGCCGGAGATCATGATTCCGCTCACGGGCGACATGAAGGAGTTCAAGTTCGTCAAGGATATCGTCGTGCGCGTCGCGAACGAGGAGATCCAGGCCGCGGCCATCAAGCTCAACTATGAAGTCGGCACGATGATTGAAATTCCCCGCGCCGCCCTCACGGCCGGCGAGATCGCCGAAGAAGCCGAGTTCTTCTGCTTCGGCACCAACG
>DFGB01000084.1:17464-42702 GCA_002371135.1 Verrucomicrobia bacterium UBA3761
ACGACGCGGGCAAGTTCCTCGGCGCCTACTACGATAAGAAGATCTACGAGAACGACCCGTTCGCCAAGCTCGACCAGGTTGGAGTCGGCAAACTCATGAAGATGGCCGTCAGCGACGGCAAGGAGACCCGCCCGAATCTCCACTGCGGCATCTGCGGCGAACACGGCGGCGATCCTTCGTCTGTCGAGTTCTGCCACAAGATCGGCCTCAACTACGTATCCTGCTCGCCGTATCGCGTGCCGATTGCGCGCCTAGCGGCGGCGCAGGCTGCTCTCAAGAAGTAAGCCGGGCCTTGAACTCTCAAGGCCGACCCGGGCGTGCGATTCCAACCTCGCGCGCCCGGGCATTCTTTTTAACACAGAGACACAGAGGAACGGAGATTCACAGAGGTTTATTGTGCCGGCCAGAGTTTTCGTCAGTATTTTTATCGCAGAGACGTGAGAGACGCAGAGGGTGAAAAGTCCTGATAAACTCTGCGTTCTTCGCGTCTCTCGGGTCTCTGCGATAAATACTGCCCTTATTCATGTCCACCACAATAAAAGGAATGCCAGGGCGCAAATCGGAAATCTAAAAATCAAAAAATCACCAAACTTCCATCTTGCGCAGCAAGGAGGGAATATGGTATAATACTCGCAACAAGCCGGGTTGGCACAGTGGCGACTGCGCCTCATTTGTAATGAGGAATTACCAGGGGTTCGAGTCCCTTACCCGGCTCCATTTTTTTGCACCGGAATGATAAAGGAAAATAAATGACTGAAATCATCTCCACCGAAAAGGCGCCTAAGGCGCTTGGCCCTTATTCGCAGGCCATCAAGACGGGATCCCTCGTTTTCTGCTCCGGGCAGATCCCAATCAATCCCGCCACGAATACCATCGAGGCTGTCACGATCGAGGACCAGACGCGTCAGGCGATCGAGAACCTGAAGAACGTGCTTTCGGCGGCCGGGACGTCGCTCGCGAATGTCGTCAAAACCACGGTGTGCATCAAGGATATGAACGACTTCGCGGCGCTCAACGGCGTCTATGCGGAGATGTTCGGCGATGCAAAGCCCGCGCGTTCGTGCGTCGAGGTGGCGCGTCTGCCCAAGGATGTGAAAGTCGAAATCGAGTGCATTGCCGTGCTTTGATCGGCAATGCGCAGGAAACGGCAAACGAAAGGGGAGTCGAAACGATGAAGAAACTCGCAATCGCAATGCTGTTCGCGGCTCTTGGGGTCGCGATGACGGGGTGCGTCAGCTACGAGCACATCGAGCGCGACCGCTCGCGTCACAATCGCGAGGTGGAGAATCCACCGCCGCCGAAGCCCAAGTCCCGCCCGTTCATGAAACGCGGCGAGCAACACCGTGAGGCGCCCGAACGGCACGACCATCGCGCGCCACAGCCGCCGCCTCGTGCGAATTATCGTTGACGTGAGGCGATGTCGCGCGAAATGCTCAATTTGCGCGCCGCGGCGGAACACATCCACGTAGACGCAAACGAACTCAAGCACGCCGCCCAGCGCGGCGAGCTGACCGCCGAGGAGCATGGCGGCGAGTGGTGGATTGAGCATAAATCGCTCGATGAATGGGCGCAACGCGAACTCCTTGCCGTCGGCAGGAAAACCCTTGTCCATCGCCACGAGTCGTTCCTCCAGTCGATGGACAAGAGCGCGCGCAGGACGTGGCGCGTCGCGCCGCTTTTCCGTCTCGACGCGATGGATGTGGACTTGCGCGCGAAGACGAAGGGCGGCATAATCCGCGATATGACGGATCTTGCGATTGCAAGCGGTCTCGTCTATGATACGGAAGGGCTCTTCCACGAACTGACCGAGCGCGAAGAGGCGGCGCCGACCGCGATAGGCTGCGGCGCGGCCTTCCTGCACCCGCGCTACCACGACCCGTATTTCTTTGAAGATACGTTCCTTGTCTACGGACGCGCGAGGAGGGGCGTTTTCTTCGGCGCGCCGGACGGCGAGATGACGCGCCACTTCTTCCTCGTCTGCTGCACCGACCACGAAAAGCACCTAGCCATCCTCGCGCGCCTCGCCGTCCTCGCACATGGCACGCCTCTTATCGAGCGCCTCGACGCGGCAACCTCCAATGAAGCCGCCCTCGCCGCCATCGCCGAATGCGAGGACGAATTGGCAGTTGGCATTTAGCATAATGCGAACCTGGTTCTTCGATCTCGACGGCACTCTAGCCGATACCGATGCCGACATCCGCGTCTCATGGAGGGCGGCCATGGAGGATCTGGGGCTCGTTTGCGATAATTTCGAGCGCGATTTCGTCGCCGGGCCGCCAATCGAAGTAATGTTCAAGCGGCTCTTCCCGGGGCAGTATACCGAAGAGCTTGCGCTCAAACTCCGCGAGCGTTTTGGGTTCCATTACGACGGCGACGGCTTGCCCAATACACGCGAATATCCTGGCGTCCTCGATGCCGTCAGGGCATTGAAGGCGCGTGGCGACAGAGTGTTTATCGCGACGAACAAACGCCTTCTGGGTGCACTCGCAATCTCCCGCAAGTTCGGTTGGGGCGACGTCTTCGAGGGCGTCTACACGGGTGATATGCACAAGGACGATGCCATAGGAAAACTTGCCAAAGGACCTCTTCTCGCGCTCGCCATGAAAGAGAACGCACTTCGTCCGGACGATTGCACGATGGTGGGCGATACGGCGAGCGATTTCAATGCCGCGAGCGAGAATGCGATGCGTTCGATTGGCGTCACATGGGGATACGGCAGGCCGGACGAACTCGCCCTCGCCACCCGGCTCGTCTCCACGCCGCAAGAAATCCTGCGCGTTTAGCAGGGGAGATTTCTAGAAGTTCCAGAAGACCTAGATGCCCTCTTCCCTCTTCCCTTTCATGCGTAAAATTGTCATAGTCGGTGCGGGTTTCACTGGAGAGCGGCTCGCAAAAGCGCTCGTCGACGACGGAGCGCAAGTCGTGCTCATCGACAAGGACGCGGCGAAGGTGCGCCAGGCGGGTAATCGTCTGGACTGCATGGTGATCCAGTCCGACGGCAACAGTCTGAAAACATTGGAGGCCGATGCTGGCATCGCGTCGGCCTCGGCGCTGGTGGCGCTGACCGAAGACGATGAGGTGAACATGATAACGTGCTCGCTCGTCGATGCCTCGCATCCGGAGGTTCTGAAAATCGCGCGCGTCAGGAACGACGCATACTATTCGGCCTCGCGCGAGGGTGCGGCGCAGACTGCCGGCGGTCGCCCGCTTTTCGGTATCGACCGCATGCTGCACCCAGACGTGGAGGCCGCCGCGGCGATATGGCGCGCTCTTTCCCACGGCGCCGTTGGAAACGTCGTGCCGCTCGCAGGCGGGTTCGGCATTGTATCGATTCCCGTCGATGAAGGTTGCCGCATTGCAGATATGCCGCTCTGGACTTTGGGTTCGATTCCGGAGTGGAAGTATCTCGTCGCCTATGTGGAATCCGGCGCGGAAGCGTTTCTCCCGAGCGGCGAGACGGTGCTCCGGCCTGGCGACAGGATTGGCGTCGTCTCGCCTGTCGCGCTCATGGGGGAGATGCTTCGTTTCGCGCTGGGCGACGAGAAGAAAGCGGCGAGGCGCCTCGCTATATTCGGCGCGGGGCGGCTTGGCTCGCTCCTCGTCGAGCGCCAGCTTGCTTCGCGTCCGTCGGGTTTCCTCGATTCGGTCTTCGGTCGCGAGAATGCCGAGACGACGCTCATAGATTCGGACGAAAGCCTCTGCCGCGCCGCGAAGGAGCGCTTTCGCGGCATACGCGTCCTCTGCGGCGACATTACAGATCCGGAGCTCATCCGCGAGGCGCGCCTTGAAGAATGCGACGCGCTGGTCGCCGCGTCGTCGAACTACGACCGCAATCTCGTCGTCGCCTCCTACCTGAAATCGCGCGGCGTCAAACGCACGATAGCGCTGACGGAAAGCGAGGAATTCGGCGATGTCGCCCGCAAACTCGGCATCGACGTCGTCGTGCCCATGCGCGGGACGGTGGTGGACTCCATCGTGAGCCATCTTCGCGGCCGCAACGTGACGAGCGTCCATACGGCGAGCGAAGGGCGCTTCGAGATCGTTGGCTGCGACGTGACCGCGGCGAGCGAGGCCGACGGCAAGGCGCTCAAGGAGCTTTCGCGTCCGGGGGAATATCTGCTGCTCCTGGTGCGTCATGCCGGGGACGGCTCGATTGCGCTGCCCTCTGGCGACACTGTCCTTCATGCAGGCGACCACGTAGACTTCATAGCCCGCGCCGGAGACAAGACGATCTCGAAGCTCTTCGCGGCAGGGTGGGGATGATGATGAAATTTTCCGTTCTACGCATAATCGCCTTCATTCTCGGCCTGGTGGGAGTGGCGTTGACTCCGCCGCTCGCAACGGCGCTCTGGTTTGGCGAGCGGGCGGCGGCATGGGCGTTCGCGATACCGATGGCCGCGAGCTGGGCGCTCGTGGCGGCGTTTCTCGTATGGAAGTCGTCGAGGGCGGACAGGGAACGGACGCTCGCGCCCGCAGACGCGTTCCATATCGTCGGCGGGGCGTGGACGGCAATCGTCTTCTTCGGCGCTCTGCCGTTTAGTCTTTCCGGCCAATTTGCGAGTTTCACCGATGCGCTCTTCGAGAGCGTGAGCGGGTTCACGACTACGGGGGCTTCGATTCTGCCGGAAGTGGAGACGCTGCCGCGCAGCATCAATCTCTGGCGCTGCGAGACGCACTGGCTCGGCGGCATGGGGGTCATCACGCTCGCGGTCGCGCTCGTGCCGCTCCTCGGCGTCGGCGGGTTCAGGCTCGTGAAGGCGGAAGCGACGGGCCCCGACAAGGGCAAGGTGACGGTGCGCATAATGGACACGGCCAAGGCTTTGTGGTGCATATACTTCGCGTTCACGGCGCTTGAGACCGTGCTTCTCATGTGCGCGGGGCTTGGATTTTTCGATGCCGTGTGCCATGCGTTTTCGACGCTCGGCACGGGCGGATTTTCCACGCGCAACGCCAGCGTCGGCGCGTTTGCGAACCCGGCGGCGGAGTGGATTTGCACCGTGTTCATGCTGGTCGCGACGGTCAACTTCGCGCTGTATTACCGCCTTTTCACCGGTCGCTGGCGCGAGATGTATGTCGATTCCGAATTCCGGGCGATGCTCGCAGTCGCAGGCGCCGCCGTGGCCGTGGTGGCGGTTGTCGAGTATGCCGATTACGGGAAGCTTGCAGAGTCGCTCAGGTATTCGGCGTTCCAGGTCGCTTCGGTTGTTTCCACGACAGGCTTCATGTCGGCCGATTACACGCTGTGGCGTCCTGCCGCGCAGATTGTCCTCGCCGTCTTGTTCTTGACCGGCGGGTGCTCGGGTTCGACCGCGGGTGGCGTCAAGATCGTGCGGTGGACTATACTCGCCAAACAGCTGAGGAACGATTTTCGCCGGCTTCTGCATCCGCACGAAGTGACGACGCTGCGGCTGAACGGCATGAGCGCGCGAGAAGAGTTTGTGCCAGGCGTGGCGTCGTTCATTCTCGCATACGCGCTTCTCGTCGGTGCAACGGCGTTTGCGGGGGCTCTCGCAGGGCTGGGCGTCACGGAGGCGTTCTCTGCGGCGCTGAGCATGGTCGGGAACGTCGGGCCGGCGTTCGGCGCACTCGGGCCGACGGCGAATTACGGCGCCCTCCCGGACGCCCTCAAGTGGTTCTACTCCTTCGCCATGCTCGCAGGACGCCTGGAGATCTATACGATGATAGTGTGGTTTAAAAGGTGAAAAGCGAAGGGAATTTTTCGATTGCTTCAAGTATCCTTTTTTTAACACAGAGACACAGAGGGCATGGAGTTTTTTATCGCAGAGACGCGGAGACCTGAGAGTACTCGAGAGACTTGAAGCAATCGAAGCAATCGAGAAATTCCTCACTCCGTGACCCTCTGTGTCTCTGTGTCAAAAAAAAGGAATGCTTGACGTAATCAAAGAATCGGAAAAGCGGAAAATCCCCTCTCCCTTTCCCCATCCCAAAAGGGGGGTGGCGTTGAAGGACGGAAAATGGTAAAATATACGGCGTTATGATACAGAATATCTTTGCTTACGTCATCGGCCTCGGAGCCGCGGTAATGATGCCCGTCATATTCACGCTCCTCGGCGTTGCGATCGGGATCAAGTTTTCGAAGGCGCTGAAGTCAGGCCTCCTCGTCGGCGTGGGCTTCGTCGGCCTCGGCGTCGTGACTGCCCTCCTGACTTCGAATCTCGGCCCCGCCCTCAAGGGGATGACGGAGCTCTACAACCTCAACCTTCCGTTCTTCGACCTCGGGTGGCCTGCTGCCGCGGCGGTCGCGTATTCGACCGCCGTGGGCGCGTTCATCATCCCCGTGTGCCTCGGCGTAAACGTGCTGATGCTCGTGTGCGGCGTCACGCGCACGGTCAATATCGACCTTTGGAACTACTGGCATTTCGCATTCATCGGAGCGCTCGTCTTTTTCGCCACTGGTTCGCTCGTGTGGGCGTTTTACGCGGCAATCGTCCTTTATGTCATTACTCTTTGCATGGCGGACTTCACCGCCAAGGGCTTCCAGCGATACTACAATGGCATGGAGGGCATTTCGATCCCGCAGCCGTTCTGCCAGTCGTTCACGCCGTTCGCCGTCGCGCTAAACTGGGCGCTCGACAAGATTCCCGGCATGCAGAAGCTCGATATCGACGCAGAGGGGATGAAGAAGAAGTTCGGCCTCCTTGGCGAGCCGCTGTTCCTCGGCGTCGTGATCGGCTGCGGCATCGGCTGCCTCAGATGCGAGAATGCCAAGGCGCTCGTTGATTCAATCCCTAAAATCCTTTCCCTTGGCGTCACGGTCGGCGCAGTGATGGAGCTGATCCCTCGCATAACTGCACTCTTCATCGAGGGCCTCAAGCCGATATCGGAGGCGACGCGCAACCTCGTCGAACGCAAGTTCTCCGGTCTCAAGGGGCTGTCCATCGGCATGTCGCCGGCGCTCGTCATTGGCCACCCGGCGACTCTCGTCGTTTCGATCCTCCTCATCCCGATCGTGCTTTTCCTTTCCGTCGTCCTGCCCGGCAACAAATTCCTCCCGCTCGCTTCGCTTGCCGGGATATTTTATCTCTTCCCGTGCGTCCTGCCGATAACGAAGGGCAACGTCCCCAAGACGTTCATCGTCGGGCTCGTCGCCATGACAGCCGGCCTTTACTTCGTCACCAATCTGACGCCTGTTTTTTCGCAGGCGATAGAAGTGGCGAAGGTCGAGGGCATTTCCGTGCCGGCGGGCTTTGAAGGCGGCGCCGCGCTCGATTTCGCATCGGCCCTTTGGTGCTGGCTCGCATACCACGCCACTGTCTCGCTCAAGTGGACGGGCGCCGTCCTTGCCGGCATTTTCGCCCTCGCCATGTGCGCGGCCAATTTCATCCGTATCAGGAGAGGCTGATGAGGACTTTCGTCTGCGGGCACAGGAATCCGGACGTCGACTCCGTCGCGAGCGCGTATGCACTCGCCGACTTGCGGCGCCGGACCGGCATGAAGGATGTCGAGGCGATTTGTGCAGGACGCCTCCCCGAGAAGGCGAAGTGGGTGTTCGAGCACTTCGGCGTGAAGCCGGTGCGGCCCGTGCGCGACGTCTATGTTCGCGTCCGCGACCTCGTTTCGCGCGACGTGCCGATGATAGGTGCGTCGCTGACGCTCGAAAACGCGCTCAGGCGCCTTGAGGAGAGCGGTGAATCGTCTCTCCCCGTCCGCGACACGGACGGCAAGTTCCTTGGCATGCTCTCGCCCGCGAAACTGCTCGGACTCTTCATCGCAAAGGCGGATTTGACGATGCGCACCCTCGACGCCCCTCTTCACCACTGTTCCCTGGTGCTGAACGAATCCGACCGCGTCCACGATATTCGCTCCGCCTGCATCAAAAACCCGCACAACCACTTCCCCGTGATCGACGAAGAAGGGCTGCTCGTGGGGACCGTCCTCAAACGCGCCTTCGCCGAGGAACCGCCGTTTCGCATGATCCTGGTCGACCATAACGAGACGGATCAAGGAATACCTGGCCTCGAAGAGGTGCCTGTCGTCGAAGTCGTCGACCACCACCGCATCGCCTTTGCGGCGACGAAAGAGCCGATACGCTACACGGCGGACGTCGTCGGCTCGACGTGCACTCTTGTCGCACGCATGTTCCGCGCCGCCGGGGAGCGTCCGACCCGCGAGACGGCCGGCGTGCTCATAGCGGGCATCGTCGCCGATACGCTTCTTTTCCAAAGCCCCACGACGACCGACGCCGACCGCACTATGTGCGCGTGGCTGGAGAAGCTTTGCGGAGAGCGCGCCCAGTCGATCATGGCCGGCATGATGGGCGTCGATTCGCCTCTTGCTTCGATGACCGCGGCCGACGCGCTCAAGAGCGACGCGAAACTCTACACCGAAGGCGGCAAGCGCTTCATGCTCGCGCAGATCGAAGAGACGAATCTCGCGCTCTTCCACCGTCACATCGACGAACTTGCCGCCGCCATGGAAGAGGCCATCTCCGCAAACGCCCTCGATTTCATGGCGCTCATGGCGACCGACCCGGTCCGCGGCAATTCCGAGCTCCTTTTCCGCGGCGACAAGGCCGTCTCTCGCGCGCTGCCATACCGCAAAGGTCCGGACGGTGTTCTGCTCATGCCCGGCGTCCTTTCTCGCAAGAAGCAGCTTTTGCCAGAAGTCCTCGCCGCGCTGTAGCGTGACGCGCAAGAAGGAAGTAGAGCGTCCTTGCGCCGGGGGAATGGGCGGCGCAGCGCACCGCCCGGCAAAACCAACTCTGCTCGCCTCTTCCCTCTTCCCTCTTCCCTCTTCCTACTTCCTACTTCAGCGTTTCGAGCAACGCGCTCAGCACGTTGCTTGAAACTCGCAGTGCCGTGCCGTGGCGTATGCCCTTGGGCAGGGAGAGGTCGGCGGAGCGGTCTTCCCACGTTTTGCCATCGTCCTTGCTCACGGCAACGCCGTAGCGGCCGTTGCGGTAGCAATCGTAGTAGACGAAGAGATCTTTGCCGACGAAGAGCGGCGAGGGTCCTTCGCACCATAGGCCCTTTGGCGTGAACGGGTCGGGGACGGGCTCCGGCGCGAAGCCGGTCTCCATTGACTGAGAACGATAGAGAAGCAGGTTCTTTGCCGGCGGGGCGGAGTTTTCGTTTTTGACAATCATGACGAGATCGCCGGAAACGGGGGATTTGACCACGGCGGAGTCGATGGGCATGAACGGCGGGTCGAACCACAGTTTCGCAGGCGTGAAGTCGACGAAGTCGCGCGTGGTCGTCGCATAGATGCGGTGCGACCATTCCTTCTCCCGTTCGCTCGTCGGGATAGGCTTGTGGCGCCCGGGGATGCTCGTGGCCCAGTATATCCAGAACTTGCCGGTCGTTTCGTCGTAGTAGAGCTCCGGGGCCCAGCAGTTGAGCGCGTCAGGCTCGTGCATCATCACGGGAATCGCGCGCTGCTCCGACCAGTGGACAAGATCTTTCGAGCTGGCGTAGCCGATGATCTTGTCGCGCCAGGAACTGGTCCAGACCATGTGGAACGTGCCGTCTGGCCCCTGGCAGATCGATGGGTCGCGCATGAGCTTGTCCGCTCCGACCGTCGGCGCGAGCAGCGAGCGGTTGCCGTTCAGCGCCGTCCACTTGAGACCGTCGTACGAGTATGCGAGGTGGAGACCGTCCTTTTCTCCTCTGAAGTATGCGAAGAGGTAGGCGTCCTTGGCGAATGCCGCCGGCGCCGTCAGCATGGCGGCGGCAAAGAGAAACATGGATGCGATTTTTTTCATGCTTCCTATTATATCATAGTGGGCTCTGAATTTCAATCCCGCCGCTTCCTCCTTCCTACTTGACATGTCATACCCCTATGGGGTATAATATGCGGCGTTCTTACGAAAGGGAGAATGCCGTGAAGATGTGTATGCAGGAAGCGCGCGGGATGCACGTGCGCATAAACAAGATAATCGGTCAGCTGCAGGGCGTCCAGAAGATGATCGACGACGACGTGCCTTGCGAAGATATTTTGACGCAGGTGAATGCGGCCAACGGAGCCCTCCACCGCATCGGCCTTATGATCCTCGAAGGCCATCTGCGGCACTGCGTACGCGATGGAATCGAAAAGGGCAACGCCGACGAAGTGATAGAGAACTTCGCCGATGCGCTCGAGCATTTCTCCCGCATTGCATGAATATAGTCAGTCCTGGAATGTTTAATTTTTATTTTTTCCATGCCAAGTTGTTGCAAAGCAGATGAAGAGGCCGTCGCGAAAGCGATCGGGCGCAAGAGCGTCGCGGGGAGGTTCCTAGCGGCCGCCGGTAAATTGCAGGAGCTGCTGGAAAGCTGGCCGTTTCTCGCCGTCGCGGGAGTATCGCTTGCGGCGAGTTTCCTGCTCGCGGGCCACGGCTGCGCGGAACATGCGGCCAAGGCGTTGACGTGGCGCGATCCCGCATGGGTGGCGCTTGCGATATGCGGAGTGCCGATTCTGAAGGAAGCGCTCATGGCGCTCGCCATAGAAAAGCGCATACGCGCGTCGCTGTTGATATCGATAGCGATGGTGGCATGCGTTTTGATAGGCCAGTTGTTCGCGGCCGGCGAGGTCGCGTTCATCATGGCGCTCGGCGAGACTCTGGAGGGGTGGACGCTCAAGCGCGCTAAGAAAGGACTTTCCAATCTCGTTGCGCTTGCGCCTCGCACCGCGCGCCGCGTGACGACGTGTCCCAAGTGCATAGCGCGCGGCGAACTCTACAAGGAGGTTGATATCGCCGCCATTGCAGTCGGCGACGGCGTGAGGATTCTGCCCGGCGAGACGATCCCGGTCGACGGTAAAATCGAGGAAGGCGCGACCAGCGTCGACCAGAGCGTGATGACGGGCGAGTCGCTGCCTGTCGACAAAGGAGTCGGCGACGAAGTGTATTCCGGCACCATCAACCGTTTTGGCGCGATAACCATCCGCGTGACGAAGGCCGGCGAGGATTCATCGCTCCAGAAAATGATCCGGCTCGTCATGGAGGCGGAAAAGAAGAAAGCGCCCGTCCAGCGCATCGCCGACAAGTGGGCGGCGATACTCGTCCCGTGTTCGCTCACGATAGCGCTGGCGACGTTTTTCGGGGTTTGGATTGCGACTGGAGACGTGAATGCCGCGCTTATACGCGGAACGACGGTTATGGTCGTATTCTGTCCGTGCGCGTTGGCGCTCGCGACGCCCACGGCGATAATGGCCGCAATCGGCCAGGCGACGAAGTTTGGCGTGATCGTGAAATCCGGCGAAGCGCTCGAGAGAATGGGCGGAGTGGACGTCGCATGCTTCGACAAGACTGGGACGCTGACGGCCGGCCGGCTCGCGGTGGCGGCGACCGTCGCCGCGCCGGGCGAGAGCGAGGCGGAGGTCCTCGCGCTCGCGGCGGCCGTCGAGAGTTCGTCCGAGCATCCCCTCGCGCAGGCCGTGTGCAGGGCGGCGACGGATGCGCCGCAGGCGACGGATTTCCGGATGGAGCCCGGCAAGGGCGTGGAGGCGTCCGTCCGCGACAGGAGAGTCGTCTGCGGCAATGAAGCTTGGCTTGCGGCGCATGGGATTGCCGGGGATGCGGCGCTCGGCGATGCGGCGAAGAAGTTGCGCATGGAAGGCAGGGCGGTCATACACGTCGCTGCGGACGGCAAAGCCATAGGGCTTGTCGCGCTCGCCGATACCGTGCGCCCGGACGCAAAGGCGATGCTGGCCGAACTCCAGACGGCGGGCGTCGAGAGCGTTCTGCTCACAGGCGACCACGCCGCCACTGCGCGCTACGTCGCCGCGGAACTCGGCATCCGCGACGTCCGGGCGGAACTGCTTCCTTCGGGCAAGGCGGACGAAATCGCCAGACTCGTCAAGGCAGGCAAGTCCGTCGCAATGGTGGGCGACGGCGTCAACGATGCGCTTGCGCTCAAGACGGCCACGGTCGGAATCGCGATGGGCGGCATGGGCAGCGATATCGCGGTGGAGGCGGCGGATATTGCGCTTGTCGGCGACGATTTGGCCAAAATCCCATATTTGAAACGGCTCGCTGCGGCGTGCGTCAGGCTAATCAAACTCAATATCGCGATTTCGATGTGCATCAATGCCTGCGCGATAACGTGTTCGATACTTGGCGTGCTCACGCCGGTCACCGGTGCGCTCGTCCACAACATGGGCTCGGTGCTGGTCGTCCTCAACGCCGCCCTGCTGTACGATAGAAAGTACAGGTGAAGGAGAATTTTCGATTTTTTCGATTGGTTTCATGCATTCCATTTTTCACCGCAGAGACGCAGAGGCGCGGAGTGCGCGGATATTTGTCGACCTTTCAGCCTTTCAACATGGACGATGGCGGTATTGCTGCATGTGGACATGGATGCGTTTTTCGCATCGGTAGAGTTGCTCTCGCACCCTGAATGGCGCGGGAAGCCGCTCATTGTCGGCGCCGGGCCGCATGAACGCGGCGTCGTCTCGACATGCTCTTACGAAGCGCGCAGATACGGCGTCCATTCCGCGATGCCGTCGTGCGAGGCGTATCGCCTGTGTCCGCATGCCGTTTTCACCCACGCGCACATGGAAGCGTACCGCGCAGTATCCGTCAAGGCGTTCGAGATTTTCGAGCGGTTCACGCCGTTTGTGGAGGGCGTGTCGATCGACGAAGCTTTCCTCGACGCGACCGGCAGCCTGCATCGTTTCCCTGGCGGCGACGATGCGCGGCGCGCGACGGCCATGGCCGAATCTCTGCGCGACAGCATACGCGCGGAATGCGGCGTGACGTGTTCGGTCGGCATCGCGAAGAACCGCCTGCTTGCAAAAATCGGCTCGGACTTGCACAAGCCGGACGGTCTGACGCTGATGCCGTTCGATGTAGACGAAGTTGCCGCTTTTCTGCGCGAGAGGCCGGTCGGCATACTCTGGGGCGTCGGGAAGAAGACAGTCGAAAATCTCTCTCGCTACGGGATAAGGCTTTGCGGCGACATACAGCGCCTCGGCCGCGGCAACGCGCTTGTCGGAGACGATCTCGTCGATATGGCATTCGGCATCGCGGACGACAAAGTCTATTGGCAGGAGCGCGAGGCCAAATCTATTTCCAGGGAATGGACGTTCGACGCGGACGAGCCGCGCCGCGACGTCGTGCGCAGACGGCTGATGGAGCTCGCGGACGACGTCGGACGCTCGTTGCGGCGCGAAGAGAAACGCTGGGCGAAGACGGCGAGGCTGAAACTGCGCGACGCCGCGTTCTCGACCGTCCTTCGCCAGATGAAATTCGAACATGCCTCGCGCGACATCAAAGCGCTGCGGACTGCTGCTGCGGCGCTGTTCGATGCGGCATGGCCGAGGGGCGCGGCGGTCGCCTCCGGCACAAGCCTGAAAGGCGCGATCCGCCTCGTTGGATTCGGAGTTGCGGACTTCACCGCTTTGCCGGATTGCGCACCGCCATCGCTTTTCGGCAATCCGGAGGACGAAAAGCGCGAACGCAACGAGCACCTCTCCGCCGCAATCGACGCCCTTCGCGCCAAGGGCTGCTCGATTGGATAAAAGGGGGCAGAGGGAAATTCTAGAGGCCCTAGGATTCTAGAAGACCTAGATGCTCTCCCTCCTATTCCCCTTTTCTCCTTCCCTCTTCAAAGTCTGCATCGACCAGGCGGGGAATGGCATAGGAGGGCTGGCGCAGCATATTGTCGCCGACCTTGAACAGTTTGAGCTTTCCTGTGATTGTGATCCGGCTTTGGTCCGGCGGCAAGACTGCGACCGGGACGGGACGGTCTTGAACGACACCCACGGCGGCGAGAAGCCGTCGCGTATTCCGGCGCGTGCGCCCGAAATTGCCGAAACCGAACATTTTGGCTGGTATTGCCGCCGCTTTCCACTGCGAGCGGCTGATATTCTATCATATTTGGACTTGGATTGTCCAGCACCGAAGCGGAGGCGGCAGGGTGAAAAGTTGAACGGACCGGCGGGACTGGCGAGTTGCAGCTGCCACCGCGAAAGTCACAGCTGTCATTTGCCCAAGTCACGGCTGTCATTTGTCCAAGTCACGGCTGTCATTTGTGAAAGTCACAGCTGTCGCCTGCGAAAGTCACAGCTGTCGAAAGGCAAGTCATAGTTGCGAGGCGAGGGACGAGGCGTGGACCAGCCAAAAAGTCGAGTCGGGCAGAGGAGCGCGGCCCTTGACCCCCGGCCCAGGGAAATGGTATAATATGTTGCGTATCGGAACAAATACTCACAATCGGAACGTTATAAGATGAACACCGTACTCGTTGGAGCCCAGTGGGGAGATGAGGGAAAAGGGAAAGTAATCGATTTTCTGACTGAAGAGGCGGACGTGGTGGTCCGTTTCCAGGGCGGATCGAACGCCGGCCACACGGTAGTCGTGGGAGACAGGAAGTATGTCCTGCATCTCGTCCCGAGCGGCGTCCTGCACGAGGGCAAGCATTGCGTAATCGGCAACGGGGTCGTGATGGATCCGTTCGATTTGATGAAAGAGCTCGAGCAGGTGGAGAGCTGGGGATTTGCGCTCAAGGGGCGCTTCCACATATCCGAACGCGCGCACATGGTGTGCGAGTGGCACAGGGCGCTCGACCGTGCAGAAGAAGCGGCGCGCGCGCAGGATGCGAAGATCGGCACGACCGGGCGCGGCATCGGCCCGGCCTACGCCGCGAAGGTCGGCCGTTTCGGCATGCGCGTGGGCGATATTCTGCGGCCCGATTTCCAGGATCGCGTCCGTGCGCAGGTCGAAGAGGCGAATAGAGCCCTCACGGCGCTCGGCGCGCAGGCGCTCGACCCGGAGGAGATGGTCCGCCTTTACGCGCCTATGGTCAAGGCGCTGATGCCTTATGTGACGGATACAATCCAGTTCATCCACGACAAGCTCGACGCGGGCGCGAACCTCCTTTTCGAAGGGGCGCAGGCGACGATGCTCGATATCGACTTTGGAACATACCCGTTCGTGACCAGTTCCAACCCGACGGCTGGCGGCGCGTGCACGGGATCCGGCGTGCCGCCGCGCAAGATCGACCGCGTAATCGGCGTCATCAAACTCTACACGACGCGCGTCGGAGAGGGGCCGTTCCCGACCGAGCTCGATGACGCCGACGGCGAGACGCTCCGCCGGCGCGGCGGCGAGTTCGGCGCGACGACCGGCCGGCCGCGCCGCTGCGGCTGGTTCGACGCCGTCATCGGCCGTTATGCGCAGAGGGTGAATGGCGTCGACTACTGGGCCATGACCAAGCTCGACGTCCTCGATACGTTCCCCGTCGTGAAAATCTGCACGGGCTACCGCCGCAAGGATGGCTTCGTCTACACGACGTTCCCGGCCGACCTCGACGTCCTCAAGTGGTGCGAGCCGGTCTATGAAGAAATGCCGGGCTGGCAGTGCGAGACTTCGCACATCACCCGCTACGAAGACCTCCCCGCAAACGCCAAGGCGTATATCGCGCGCATTCTGGAGCTCATCGGCGGCAAGCTTGGCGTCCTCTCGGTCGGCCCCGCCCGCGAAACGACTTTGCGAATCAACATCTAGGAGACGTCTGTTGTCCTTGCCCCGTCACATAGCGGTAATAATGGACGGCAACGGCAGGTGGGCCAAGAAGCGCCTGCTGCCGAGGCTCGCGGGGCATCGTGCAGGCGCCGATGCGCTCGACCGCGTGATGCACTACTGCCGCGATGCGGGGGTGGAGTATCTCACGGTGTATGCGTTCTCGACGGAAAACTGGAAGCGCTCCACAGAGGAGGTTTCCGGCTTGATGAGGCTTCTTTCGTCGTACATCCACGACAAGGAGAAGGAGCTCGTCGCAAACGGCGTGCGCTTTCGCGTGATAGGTCGCCGGAGCGATCTATCCGGGAAGTTGCAGGCGGAAATCCACGCACTCGAAGAAGCGACGGCGGCGGGGACGTTCACGCTCGTCGTGGCGCTCTCGTATGGCGGGCGCGACGAGATAATCCGGGCTGCGGCGAGGTATAAAGGCGGCGGCGAGGAGGAGTTCGCCAAATGCCTCGACACGGCCGGCATCCCCGACCCCGATCTTCTGATCCGCACCTCGGGAGAACTCAGAATCTCCAATTTCCTGCTGTGGCAGGCCGCGTATGCGGAGTTTTATTTCACCGATGTACTCTGGCCGGACTTCGACCGCGAGGAATTCGACAAGGCGCTCTCGGCGTATTCCAAGCGCGAGCGTCGCATGGGCGCAAGGCCCGGAGAAGGAAAATGAAAGTATTCAAGAGAACCGTAACCGCCCTGATTGCGGCCGCCGCCGTTGTTTGCGCTTTAGTGTATCTTCCGCCGTCTGCGATCAAGCCAATCGCAATCCTCCTCGCGGCGCTGGCGCACCTCGAGTTTTCGCAGATGGTCGCCAAGAAGTATCCGATCATGGTCGTGCAGGGCGTCGCCGCGGGCGTCATATTCCTCGTCTCCAAGCATTACTTCTACGACACGTGCTTCGTGCCGCTCATGTTCGCTCTGGCAGTGTTCGCCGCGTTCGGGAAGAACGAAAGGCCGATTGCGGCATGGGCGACGACGGTGCTGGGCTTTTTCTACGTGCCGGTGATGATCGACTATTCCCTCCTTCTTCTCAGGCCCGGCACGTTCGATACGATCCTCCCGCTCCTCTACGTGCTCGCGATAGTCAAGATTTCCGACATGGGCGGCTTTGCGTTCGGGATGGCGTTCGGCAAGCACAAGATGTGCCCGGCGATTTCGCCAGGCAAGAGCTGGGAAGGGCTCGCCGGCAGCATATTCGCCGCGTGCCTGATTTCATGCCTGTTCATGCCGCTAACGCATTATTCATGGCTTAAGGCGCTCGCTTTCGGCGTGGCGGCGGCGCTGTTCGGGACTTTGGGCGATCTCGTCGAGAGCCGCGTCAAGCGCGAATGCGGCGTCAAAGATTCGGCCACGTTCATGCCGGCCGGCATGGGCGGTTTCCTCGATATGTTCGATTCCCTCCTTTTCGCGCCCGCCTTGCTGTATCCGTTTTTGTAAGGGCTTCTAGGACATCTAGAACATCTAGGGCTTGGGACTTGAAATTGCCATGACACGTTCGCGACAGGCTTGGATGATGTTTATTCTGACGCGGCTCTTTGCATTCGCGATGGACGCGGCTGTAATCGCGTTTGCGTATTTCGCGGCGATTGCGCTGAGGTTCAATTTCGGCGAACCGATGTGGGGGTGGAGGAGAGTGGCGCTTTCGTATGGCATCGTGTGCTTGATTTACATCGCCGCGATGATCCTGAGCGGATGCTATGCGTCGGCGTGGCGGCGGCTGATGCTGCGCGACGTGCCGCGCTACATGGCGGCGTTCGGCGCGAGCGCCGTAATTCTCGCGGCGTTGCGCGTCTTCCTGCCAGGCTCGACGCTCGCTCTCGTGCGCTTCCCGTATTCTGTGACGGTGATAGCGACGGTGTTCGCGTTCGTCGGGGTGGTCGGCGCGAGGGTGATGTGGCGGGTGTGGTGCGACTCGCGCGTTCGCGACAAGGAACTCCTGGAGCGCGAAGAAAGGCATTTCGACAACTCGGCCGCCGCGCGGTTCCTCGTCGGCAAGACGGTGCTCGTCACCGGAGCGGGCGGGACGATCGGCTCTGAAATCGTGCGCCAGGTGGCGGCCGCGGGCGCCAAGCGCGTGATCCTCGTGGAGCGTTGCGAAAATGCGCTCTACGAAATCGACCGCGAGATGCGCTCGGCCTCTTGCACTTCCTCGACTTTCCTGCCGGTCATGGCCGATGCGGGAGACGCCGGACGGATGGATGCGCTGTTCGCGGCCGAAAAGCCCGACGTCGTCCTCCACGCCGCCGCCTGCAAGCACGTGCCGATGGTTGAACTCAACCCGGAGGAGGGTTGGCGCAACAATGCCGAGGCCACGCGTTCGCTCGCCAAAGTCGCCGCGGCGCACGGCGTGCCGCGCTTTGTCCTCATTTCCACCGACAAGGCCGTCAACCCGGTCTCCGTGATGGGTCAGACGAAACGCGAGGCCGAACGCATCATCATGGCGATGGAGTCTGGCGCGACTGTTTTCTGCGCCGTCAGGTTCGGGAATGTGTTCGGGTCGTCGGGGAGCGTGGTGCCGCTTTTCCGCGAACAGATTTCCAGGCGCCAGCCGGTGACCGTCACACACCCGGAGATGAAACGCTATTTCATGACCGTTCAGGAGGCGGTGTCTCTCGTCCTCCAGGCCGCCAGCCGCACCGAAAAGGCAATCTATACTCTCGACATGGGCAAGAGCGTGCGCATTGTCGATCTCGCCGAGGGCATGATACGCCAGGCGGGTTTCCGCCCGTATGTCGACATCCCGATCGTGTTCACCGGCATCCGCCCAGGCGAGAAACTTTTCGAGGAGATCGACGTCTCCGAAAAATCCTGCTACCGCACCGACATGGCGAAGATTTACATCACGAAGACATGAATTCCAGAAGTTCTAGAGGCTCTAGAAGTTCTAGAGATTCTGAAAGTCTTGAATTTTTCCATTTACACTCTTTACTTCTCGAATATGCTACATCTTGGAATACTTGGCTCCGGGTCCGGCTCGAACATGCAGTCGATCGTCGACGAAATCGAGGCCGGACGGCTTGATGCGAAAATCGAAATCGTCCTTGCCGACGTAAGGGACGCCTACATCCTCGAGCGCGCGGCCAAGCACGGCCTCAAGGCGCAATATCTCGATTGCGCGCCGTGGAAGACGAAACTCGAAGGTCCGGCCGAAGACGAGTGCATACGCATTTTGAAGGAGGCGGGAGTCGATACCGTCGTCCTCGCCGGGTTCATGCGCATAGTCAAACCGAAACTCCTCGCGGCTTTCCCGGAGCGCGTGCTGAACATCCACCCCGCGCTGCTGCCGGCGTTCCCCGGCGTGCACAGCTGGACGCAGGCGCTCGACTATGGCTGCAAAGTCGCGGGCGTGACGGTGCATTTTGTCGATGCCGGGACCGATTCGGGCCCGATTATCGTGCAGAAGGCGGTGGAAGTCCTCGAAGACGACACGCCGGAAAGCCTCCATGCGCGCATTCAGGTCCAGGAGCATATCGCCTACCCCGAGGCGCTTTCCATCATCGCCTCCGGCAAGTATTCGATCGAAGGCCGCCGCGTCAGAATAGTGGACAATCGCAGACGATGAAGGTTCTCATTACAGGCGGCAAGGGGATGCTGGGGCGGACGCTCGCGAAGGCGCTCGCCGCCGACGGACACGAGATCGTCGTTGCAGATCTTCCCGATTGGGACGTGACGGACGATACGGGGCTTTTTTCAAAGATGTCCGCCGCGCATCCGGACGTGGTGATACATTGCGCGGCGATGACGGCGGTCGACGCATGCGAGGGGAATCGCGAGCTGGCGTTTCGTTTCAACGAAGAAGGCACTCGCAACGTGGCGTTGGCTGCGAAGGCGTGCGGGGCGCGGCTTTTCGCCATTTCCACGGATTACGTCTTTTCAGGCGAGCCGCCGCGCGAGCCGTGGGCGTGGAGCGAGACGGACATCCCGCGCCCGGGGACGGTCTACGGACTTTCAAAGTTCGCCGGCGAGCAGATGGTGCAGATGCTCTGCCCCGATGCGGCGATATTGCGGACGGCTTGGCTCTACGGCGCGGGAGGCGGGAGTTTCGTCCACACCATGGTGCGGCTCGGCGGCGAGGAAGGCGAGCCCCTCAAGGTTGTGGACGATCAGCGCGGCAACCCTACGAGCGCCATGACCGTCGCACGCGCGATCAAGTTTCTTTTGACGCGCCCGGATGTAAGCGGCATCGTCCACGCCACATGCGAAGAGCAGTGCACGTGGTACGAGTTCGCATGTGAAATAAAACGCCTCATGGGCAGCCGTTTCCCGCGCGAAATCGTTCCCTGCACGACGGCGGAGTTCCCCCGCCCCGCCACGCGCCCGCGCAATTCCGCGCTCAAAAAGAGTGTTCTGAACGTCCTCGGCTACCGCACCGCCCCATGGAAGGAGGCGTTGGCGGAGTTCGTGGAAGAGGAGTTTCCAAGATGAAGAATTTCCGTGAAGAATGGTATGACGAAGAAGCGAAAGTCGCCATCACGATAGCCGACGCGACCGCCGCCGCGCAGGCGCTCGCCCGCGGCCACCTCTGCGGCCCGACGAGCGCCTTCTTCCTTTCGCGCGCTCTCGCAGCCGTCTCGCTCCTCGGCGCCGAGATGTCCGAAGAGGATGAAGTCGTCAGCCTCCAGATGAAATGTTCCGGCCCCTTGGGCGGAGTGAACGTGGAGTGCACTGCCGCCGGGACGCTTCGCGGCTATCCAGAAAAGAAAGTTCTCGACGACTTCGACGGCCTCGGTCGCCCGGATGCCGCCAAGGTGCTTGGCGACAAGCGCATCCAGGTGACGCGCAGCGTTCCGGGCCGCATAATTTCACAGGGGCTTTCCACGACGCTAGGCGGGTATTTGACTCAATCGCTGCAACGCACGGCGGAGATACGCGTCGATGCGGAAGTGACGGACGACGTCGAAGTCGTCCGCGCCGTCGGCGTGATGGTCGAGGCGTTGCCGGATTCGCCCGTTGCGAAGAGCGAATCGCTCATCCCGGCCAGGTTGAACCTCGCCGCATCCTCGCGCAACATCCTCGCGAAGCTCGGCCACCCCAAGGCGGTCCTAAAGAAGAAAACGCCGCTTGAATTCGCGTGCCGGTGCAGCGCGGAACGCGCGGCCGCGATGCTCGACGCGCTGGGGCCGGACGAGCGCGCCGCCCTCCCTCCGTCCATCGACATAACGTGCCACATGTGCGGCCGCGTGTGGAGCGTGAAAGTTGGCAGTCAGCAGTTGGCAGTCAGCAGTCCCAAGGCCTAGATGCCTTCAATCATTCAACCTCAATGTCTATGATACGTCGTGTGCGCGTGGAGATAAATCTTGCCACGCTTGTGGAAAACTACCGCAAGATATGCGAGCGCGTGGCGCCGCTAGAGGTGCTGTGCGTCATGAAGGCGAACGCCTACGGACTGGGCGTGGGCGCGTATGCGAAGGCGCTGTCCGATGCCGGCTGTTCGTATTTCGGAGTGGCCGAGCCGTTCGAGGCGCTCGAACTCAAGGCGGCGTTGGGGGATCGTCCGGCGGCGATACAGATTTTGAGCTCCGTCCTGCCAGACGAAATTCCGGCGATGGTGCGCGCGGGAGTCCGGCTGCCGGTGACCGATTATGAAGAGGCGCAGGCGATTTCGCGCGCCGCTGCGGAGGCTGGCGTCACGGCCCGCGTCCACTTCAAAATCGATACCGGCATGGGACGCCTTGGCATCCTGGAGAGCGACGCCTTGGATGTGATACGCGAAGTCCGCGCTTTGCCGAATCTCGATTGCGAAGGCATCTTCTCCCATTGTCCGATGGCGTACGACCCGGAGAATAGATACACGGGTGACCAGATTGCGCGCTTCGTCACGCTGGTCTACCGCCTGAAGGCGGAAGGGATTGCGTTCCGCCGCATCCACATGGCGGCGTCCGACGCAATCAACAATTTCCCCGAGGCAGCGTGTCCGCCGTTTACGACAGTCAGGACGGGCATCAATCTTCACGGCAGTTTCGACCCCAACGGACTGCGCGCGCTGGAGCTCGAATCGGTCCTGACGCTCAAGACGCGTGTCGCGCAGGTCCGCACGCTGCCGCCGGGCACGACGCTTGGCTACGGGCGGACGTGGTGCCTCAATGCGCCGACTCGCGTGGCGACAATCTCAGCAGGCTACGCCGACGGGCTCCCGCTCGCACTGTCGAATCGCGGTGCGGTGTTGATCAAGGGCGTGCGGTGCCAGGTGATCGGGCGCATTTCGATGGATTACACCACTGTCGACGTTTCGCACGTGGACAATGTCCTGCCTGGCGACGAGGTCGTCTGCCTCGGTCGCGACGGCGACAAGTGCATAACCCCGGACGACTGGGCCGCGCTCAAGGGGACGCACGCTTACGACATCATCTGCTCGCTTGGTTCGCGCGTGGAGAGGGTTGTAATCCCTGCACCTGAGAAACGCGTGTTTCCCGCCGGCAAGAAAATTCGCCGGGTGGCGCTTTCGCTCGGTTCGAATATCTCTCCGCGCCGCGTGTACCTTTCCAAAGCGATCTCGGCGCTGGCCGCCATGCCTGAAACGCGCTTTGTCGCGTCAAGCTCCATCTACGAAACGAAGGGCGTCGACGTGCCGCAGGAGTTTGCCGACATGGATTTTCTCAACCAAGCCGCGCTTTTCGACACCGCTCTTTCGCCCGAAGAGTTTTCTTCTCGCATGCACCGCATCGAAGATTCGCTCGACCGTATCCGCGCCATTCCAAACGGTCCGAGGACTATCGACATCGATATAATCGCCTTTGGCGACGAGACGCGCAACACCCCGGAACTCGTCATCCCGCACCCCCGCGCCGCTTCCCGCGCTTTCGTTCAGCTTCCGCTGCGCGAGCTGGAGCTGCCGGGGAATGGGCGGCGCAGCGCGCCGCCCGGCTAAACCAACGCGCGCGCCTCTTCCCTCTTCCTTCACTCTTTCGCCAACACATAGCGTGCGAGACGGGCTTGCTGGGTGTAGGTGAGGTTTTTCGGCGGTGTGCCGGCGATGTCGAGCATGTCGAGAGCGTCCGCAAATGCTTCAGCGGCCGTGGTTTGAATGAACAGGTTGCTCGGACCCAGCTGGATGTACGCATCGTTGCACGGAATCAGGCCGGTGAACAGCGCACTTCCCTTTATGCCGGTTTCGTCGCTGACCTTTTCATCGACGATGAACAGTTCTTCGCCGGAGAACATGTCGCGACATTTGAAACCAAGCCCTGTGCGGACGGCCTGGAGTTCAAAACAGCTGTACCTGTAGTGCTCGAGAAATCTGCATACGATGCTTGACAATGTTTTCGTCGCATCGCAGTTTGAATATTTGTTTATGATGTGGTTGACGGGTGGCTCTCCGGCGGAGTCGTCAAGCAACAAGGCGTATAACGTGGCGTATTCCGTGCGGAGATTTTCGGGGAAGTCGGGAGCGAATTCGAGGTTCTTCGTTGCGCGATCAAAGTCGCTCTCGCGCATTTCGGTTTTCGCGAGCAGAGGGATTGATTTGCCCATGAACGCTTTCAACAAGTATTTTGAATTCAGAGCCTTTCGCCGCCACTCTGGATTTTTTACAATAGAGAAATCGAACTTCGCGCGCAGCCGGTTTGCATCCGGCAGAAGGCTTGCGATGCGTCGACGCAAAGACTCGGACATTGCTTCGACAAATTCCTCCGGGGGCGGATCCTCATCCAGTCCGTCATCCTGTTCGCCGCATCCTTCGTCTTCTTCGCCGGCCGGGGCCGGCCGGCGTTTGTCCGGGTTCTTCTTGAAATAGTCTTCCATGAATGCGGTGATTTCGTCGGCGAGTTGCTGCCGCGACAGTATCAAGGGCGATTCGACTCCCTTGTCGACGAGTTGCTGCTGTGTGTAGCCGTGGAACACCCATCTTGGCGAGGTGTTGAAAACCGGCCACAGGAACCTGGCAAATTCATCGTATTCCCGCGTGCAGGCCGGAGTGAGTCCCGAGCTGCCGAGAAGCCACGCCAGAATGCTGTCGTTGTTCGTGCTTGATAGGAGTTCGGCAATAGTTGTTTTCAATGTCGCGTGCGCATCCTCTGACGGCATTTTGTAGGAGTTCTTGAGGTAGCGCAGGAATTTCTGATCGTGTCCGCTTTTTTCCCCGATGACGTCGCGGGTGTTGAGCAAGGCTCCGCTGGAGTAGAATTCACGTTCCACCGGGATCCGGAGTTCCAGCATGTCCTTGGCATGCATTTTTGCCTCCTCGGCATCCGTGTCGTGGCCGAAAGTGGACGAACAGTACACTTTCCCGTCATGCAAAAAATGAAACTCCTGCGAGTCATCCTCTTGATTCGCCGCCGCTGCCGGTCGTGGCGAATCCAGGATTTCCAGCAGTTCTCCCCCGGTCAAAGGCGACATCAAAGAGAAATCGGCAAACTTGTCGAACAGGTAGTTTATGTTGCCGACGATGAACTCGAGAGATTCCACGCCGGATCTCAGGAGAATTCCACACATAAACATGCGAATGAGGCCAAGCCGTTTTTCCGGTTCGAAAGGGGGAAGTTTCTTTGCTTTTCCCATGGCGAAGAGTTCCTTGTTCTGATTATTTCATATTATACCATATTTCCGCGCGGCGCGAAATATGGTATAATATGGAACGTTGAATCCACAAGGAGGATGAAATGTCACTTAACATCGTAAAAGACATCGACAACCGCGTAGCGGTGAAGAACGTTTTGATGAGCGTGTCGGACAAGACCGGGCTCGAAGCGTTCGTTCCGGCGCTTGTCGCCGCATGCCCCGGCGTAAAAATCTATTCGACCGGCGGGACGTATGCAAAGGTGAAGGAGATCCTCGGCGCAGATGCCGCGAATACGCTCGTCGCCGTTTCCGATTACACCGGCCAACCGGAGATGCAGGGCGGGCTCGTGAAGACGCTCGATTTCAAAATCTACCTCGGCCTCCTCAGCGAGAAATACAACGACGCCCACCAGGCCGACCTCAAGCGCCTTGCCGCGCAGCCGATCGATATGGTCGTAGTGAACCTGTATCCATTCCGCGAAACCGTGTCCAAGCCTGGAGTCACTCCGGAAATGGGCCGCACGAATATCGATATCGGCGGACCTTGCATGGTGCGCGCATCGGCGAAGAACTATCTCCGCGTCGCCTCTGTCACAGATCCGCTCGACTACCCGAACATCGCGCAGGAACTCGCCTCCCACGACGGCACGCTCGGCTTCGACACTCGCTTCAAACTCATGAAGAAGGCTTTTGCCCACACTGCCGCATACGACACGGCCATCGCGCAGTTCTTCTCCACCCGCACCTGGGAGGAAGTCCGCGGAACGTACGAGTACAAGGGTTGAAAAGTTGAAAAGTCCTTTCGTCCTAAGTCCTAGAGGGTCTAGAAGTCCTAGAGATGCTAGGGGACGAAAGGACTTTCCATATTTCCACATTTCCACATTTCCATATTTCCACATTTTCACATTTCCATGAAATTGGCTGGCAAACATATTCCATCGCTTCGACGCTCAAATATATCTGGTCGGGAGCTGGTTCCGCCACCGGCGGTACGCCGCTTGTCGTGAGCAAAGTCGTCCCAGAGCCGACTTCCGCTTTGCTGCTCCTCCTCGGCTGCTCCCTGCTGGCGCTTCGCCGCTCTCAAAGCGCCGTCTCCAAGTGAAGAGATGGACGATTTACAATTTTCTAAAAACAAACGGATTTGGCTGCGCTGAAGTGCGGTCCTTCAACTGATACGGCATCACTTGGTCAACTGATACGGTATCACTTGACCAACTGATATGGTATCAGATGGTCAAGTGATACCATATCAGTTTATGAAGTGATGCTGTATCAGTTGGTG
>DFGB01000028.1 GCA_002371135.1 Verrucomicrobia bacterium UBA3761
GTGCGGCAGTGGCGTTTCAGGCGAAGGCGGAGGGTATCGTGTCCAGCGACATCGTCGGCTATCAGAATATTCAGAACGATGTTTCTGGCTATTGCCAGAGGGGTGGTACGTTCATTGGCGTCGGCTCGGCTACGGACAGCTACGACATCCAGAACATCGTTCCGCAGAAGCCCACCAGCGCGGCCACAGAACTTGAAGATGGCGGCGCAGTCATTCAAGAGATAGATGACTTCGGCGAAGTTATCCAGACATACACGTACTTTGTAGAAGGTTCTGCCGAGACTCCGTCAGGCAAAGCTGGTTGGTATTACCTCGACGAAGTGCTTGGGCAAAGAGTTTTTGCAGACAAAACATTTGTTCGTGGCGTAGGATTCCTCTATCAGGCTCCTTACTTCGAAGATGCCAACGAGGAGGAAATCGGATCCTCCTTCCAGAACGCTGGCAAGGTTGCCACTGCTGCCAAGTCAGTCTTGAGCGATGTTTCCGGTTATTGCCATCGTGCCAACTATCGTCCTATTGAACTGTCCATCCAGAAACTCACGCCAAAGGCCACAGAAGATGCGGCAACGGAACTTGAAGATGGTGGTGCTGTTATTCAGGAAATTGACGATTTCGGTGAAGTCATTGCCACTTATACTTACTTCGTTCAAGGCTCCGCAGAAACCCCTAATGGTGTTGCTGGATGGTATTACCTTGACGAGGAACTTGGACAGCGAGTTCTTGCGAACAAGGTGTTTGCTCCGGGCGAAGGCTTCCTCTATCAGGCGCCTTACTTTGAAAATGACGAGGAAGAGGAAATTGGCTCTTACCTCGAATTCGCCGAATAACAATTTGCAAATCTGCGCAGCATGGGGTTGCGCGGATGCGTAAAAACCATGGGAGTTGTCGTGCAAAGCGATACTCCCAAACATAAGGAAAAATGAAAATGAAGAAACTTATGATTGCGGCGGCGATTGTCTGCGCGGCTGCGATTTCTCAGGCCGCGAGCGTTTCGTGGTCGGTGACAGGCCTCCAGAATAGTGCTGGTGAGACGCTTACTACTGGCGCTGGATATGTGTTCTGCACCAAGGGCACTTCTGCCACAACGGTAGATGCTGTCACGGCCGCACTTGCCGAAATTAAAACGGCAGATGCGCTCAAGACGTATCTCACGAACAATTCGTTGTCGGCACTTAAGGGCTCAGTTGATAGCACTGGCAAGGTCTCAGTCTCAGGAGTTGATCTTGCTTCCTCTGGCGTCCCTGCTTCCACAACTGGCGTTAAGCTATTTGCTGTCATTGTTGATGATGATACTTTTGCAGATGGCGTCAAGTATTTTGTGTCGCCTGCTTCGTCTAATGTTAAAACGCCTGCCGCAAGCACGACAAATGCTGCCAGCTTCACAATTGCTGGCGCTGGTTCCCATACCGCCTCCAATTGGACAGCGGTTCCTGAGCCGACGTCTGGATTGCTGATGCTCCTCGGTCTCGCGGGCCTCGCGCTTCGCCGCCGTCGCGCGTAAGCAAAAGACGTCCTACGACGCAAAAGCCCGTCCGTGACAGCACGGGCGGGCTTGATTCTTATAACGCCACTGCCTTATCGGACAGAAAGGAAGATTTTATGCAAGCCGACTCTCAAACGAATGCCTCCGTTGCCGGGAATGGGGTCTGGTTTGATTTGGAGTCTTATTGCAAGGGAAACTACAAACAAGCGGTTCTCTCTCTGACATGGGTGGCGGAGAGAAATGGCAATACAAAGAGCAGGCAATTTCTCTTTGGCTACATAGAGTTTGTTCCTCGATTCCTCGGGAATCAGATTGGCACAGGGAAATTCGAAGACGCAACCTCGCACCTCTGCCATCAACGTTTTACTTTGACAGTGGAGCATGCGCTTGCACTCTACAAGGGCGCGGCGGAGACGGGAAGAGTTGCGATTCCAGGCACAGACGAAGAAATATCCATTGTGCCTCAAGATGTCGACGACGCAGCGATAATCGAAACTCCCGGAAACGGCGCGACTGTCTACAATGGCAATCTGCCGTTTCTACTTGGCGCCTACAGGTATGCTGGGGCGCAGTTTTCAAGTATCATGCCGCTAGCCAGATTGCATACCCTTGAGGATCTTGTGACTGAGCCTGCCAATGCAAAGTGGCTCAAGGAGCATTTGTTATGGGACATAGCGCGCAATCTGGATTATCTCGCGTCCTTCAATCTCGTGTTGCCTAATCCATATTTCACCAGCATCCACGCCCGGCTTGAAGATCATTGTTCCACCGCGACAGGTGCAAGAGTTGAATTCTTTCTAAACCGCGATCCAGCGGGAAAGAGTTTGAAACTTCTCGCCATGGAGAGGGCTAACGGCTACTACGGGGAAATGTATGTAATGACGCTTGACAGGCCGTCTTTCTCTGTCGATTTCTCTGGCTATATCGAGGAACTCGAGTACACTATCCTAGACCATTACGGCCGGATTCTTCATAGAAGCGAATTCAGTCCTTTTCTTAGATGCATCGTCACAAACTTCAGTGTTTCCGGCGGCAAGGTCGGGGTCAAGGGACTCGACGGCAAGCATCGCACTTTCCAGCGCAGCAACAACAGCAGCATTGTTTGTTCTTCGGCTGACAGTGAATCCGATGCTTGCCGACTTTCAAGAAAAATTTGCGACATACGATTTGAGAAAAAAGCCGCCGATGACGCGAAAAACCAACGATTTTTCCATAACGAGCAGGCCGAAGCAATTACGCTGATGCAAGGCATAGTCAATGGCGCGAAGAAAGAGGTGCTCATCATCGACCCTTACTTCTCGAAAAAAACGGCCAACTGGTACATTCCGTTGACTAATTACGATGTCCGCGTAAAAGTTGTTTGCACCTGCAAGGCATGGCTCGCAAAGAAAGTAGAAAAATCCATCGCCAAATACAATGCACTGAAGCGCTGTATCGAGGATTTGCGGAAGAAGGGGCACGAGATTGAAATTTCTCTTGTACACGAGGCGGATTTACATGATAGGTTTATTTGCATAGACGGGTCGGAGGCGTGGATAATCGGCGCCTCAATGGACAAGCACAACGGAAAATTGACAACGGTAGCGAAGTTGCAGAACGGCGCAGGAGTCGCGAAGTATCTCGGAGATTACGCAAAGAAAGCGGGCTGGAAACCGTTTGAAGACTGGAAGGCGGGCGAGCGATGAGCCTTTCCGCAGGATCGAAAAGCGTCAAGATAAGCGTAAAGGTGCCTTCCTACATCGAGAAGGCACTCTGGGAAGCTCCTTGTATGTATTTCCCACAATATAGACGAGAGTGGCCTTCCAACCTAAACAATAATGCCGTGCAGGCATATGAAAAGAGCTTTGAACAGAACTTTGAACAGACACCATCGGCAAACATGGCACCGAAATTCCGGGATATAGAGCAGAGCGCCAAGGTGTACAAAACCTTCAAGACTGGACCGACGGCGACAATTCTCCCCGGCAGTGCTCAGTTCTGGAAGTTCGCCGCAGAGTGTCAGGCGGAAACCATATATTTCATCGACCTTTACTTCTCCAGCGAAGCTTTGAAGCGGGTGTTTCGCTTCGCCAGCAAGTTGCAACAAGATGGAACTCCAGAACTAACGGCTGCACAGAGACTGGTGAAGTTGCAAGATCAGCAGACATCCGAGATGAAACTTCTGGTAGGCTCACGCTTCATGAGTATTCACGATACAACCAAGAACAAAGACGAATACGACGACTATCCAGAGAGAAGGAAGCTTGCGATACGAAAGATAAGAAAGGCTATTGAGCGTTTTTACGGTAACACCAAGCCCGAGCATATGCATGTAAGGCTATTGCAAAGAGAAGATGAAGAACTCATACACGACAGGTTTGTAGTGTTCAAAGACAATCCGGTTTCGTGCTTCTGGCATTTTGGCGCGTCAGCTGGAGCGATGTACGGGAAATTGAACGCGTACAGCGGACCGTGGAGGGACGAAAGCGACAATTTCTCGAATCTTGCAGAAGAGTTTTACGCACGGGCTCTGGAAATCGATAAGGATACGGAGGATGAGTAATGACAGGCATTGAACAATCCGCGTCCTTCACAAAAGCCGAAGAGAAATTGAAAGAGCTCCTCGATGCGGGGACTGCAAAGCCCGCAGAGTATATCGAAATACTGCGTGAACTGGCCAAATCAAGCCCAGTGCACGAAGCCGGGATGACACTTTCGGGGCCTGCTTCTTTTGCGGAATATACGGCAAGGCCCATTCGGAAGTTGTGGGGGATGTTTACAGATTCGTTCTTCCAGATCGGCGCGAATCTCGAAGAGCAGGATTTCAACGACTACATCACCTGCATTGAACTTATTCCAGACAACGGGATTGTGCAGCAGATGCTGTTTGTCATGCTTGACGGGCTTTTGGGCAAGGATCCGATGGTATTTGCCCGAAATTTCGCGCCACGGCTGCCGTTCTTCCTTGCAGATGGCAAATGGAACAACTCCAGACCGCTCCTGCTCGTGCTTAAAATCCTTATCGAGACGGCAGGAACAAGGTATGACAATTCGGTCGATTTTATCAGTACTTTGCTGGAGTCGCGGGACGAAAGCGAAAAACCGGCGATTCTGCTTGCCGTCGTATCGCTCATTGTGTTCAACCTCGACGGAAGGTTGCACGGCGACAAGGATGGCGAAGGCTCGACAAGCCGCAGGGCGGGCCACGCCGATATTCTAAGGGCTTTCCTTTTATCGCTCGACCCTGAAATAAAGAAAGCAACAAAGAGCATCGACATTGAATTGATTTCGGCATTTTTCGGGCTTGATACAGCCGGGGATGCGAAATTGCTCACCAGGTGCAAAGAAACCGGCGAGATTTCTGCGGCGGAAGGCAGGCTGTACGCGCAGGCGCTCATTGTAGCCCGATTGATAGATGCGGAATTGACGCAAGAGCAATGGGGCATGTTGCTCCAACGAAGTTTGCTGTTTAAAGACAGGAGCGTAACGTGGGAAGATGGAGGGTATAAAACCTTTGGTCTTTTCGCAGGACAGGCGATATCGCGCGCGGACAATCCCTTGTGCCTGTGGGACGAAGTCCTTGCTTGGTGGAACGCCACCATTTATCTATCCATCAATGGCGATAACCAAGCGCGATATGAAGCCCGGCTTGATGCATATCTCGCTTCTGCAGCATGTGCAATCGACGATTTGCTGTATCCCAAGGACTACAACAACGGGCGAATGGATGTTGAAACCGCCTTTCATATCTGGAAACGGGCATGGAACGATTGCATAACTGCGCTATACAGTTGCTTCTTTCCTAACGGGTCGTTCCTGACGGCGCAGGCATTGTTTACATATGCTGCATTGAAATTCATAGACAGGGTGGACATCGGGGAATTGGCAGACCAATTGCCATTTGTCGAATTGCGCAGCCACACCCGCATCGACACCCGCAAGGCGTGTCTCTACAACCTGCTCGAGAATTGCAACGGCAAGAACGAGCCGGAGCTCAAACATATGGAGAACGATTATGCAGAGTTCTATGACGAAGCACGGAAAGCTCACAATGAGTTCGCAGAAGAGCTGATGCGGCGTGATGACGCGCGATTGGGCCGCGAGCGTCATAATCGTTGCTGAGCCAGTCCCAATGGAAACAAAATGAAGAAAAACGCCATAGTCAGATATGCAATATGTGCATTGCTCGCAGCGCTGGCGGTGCTCGCATTGGTGCAGTCAAAGCCGGGCGGCAAGATAAACGTCGGCGGGAACTCCATTGCGGCAAAACTCGCGGAGTGCGGCTTCAACTTCGTCCGCAAGGGGGATTATCCGTTTTGCAAGGTCTACGAACGGACTCTTTATGCATGCAGAGACAAAAATGCGCACCTAAATCCCGAGCGGCTGACATTCGCGCATGACGACATACTTGCGCTGGGGTTCGCGGAATGGCTGCTCGCATGTGCAATGCTCGCCGCGCTGAAACAAAAAAGCGGCGGTTTCGCGACATGGAATGCCGTCTTGACGGGCGCGGCGAGGAGTCTTGCGTTTTTCATTCTCGCATGGGCGGCAAGAAATGCGTTTTTCGGCGCTCTATTAGCCGTACGGGATGCGGAGACGATAAAAACCTTGGATGTGCCGATACGGTTGATATTGCTCGCGGGCATGTTGGCGACGGCACTTTGTCCCGCAATGGCAACGGAAAGCGAGGTGGCGTCATGAAACGGAGACTGATAACAGCCGCAATGCTCGCAGTGCTGGCGGCGTTGGCATTCTCCCTGCTGCGTCCACGCGACGGGAACGAGCAAGATCCGCAAGTGATAATCGATCTACGCTCGCCGGACCATCGCGTAGTCGATCTTTCGAAACTGGAATACCCGGAGCTCAGGAGGGAGATGGATCTAGTCTCCGCCGGGCTTTATATCAAAACCGGCGACACGGCGGCGCCTCTCTCTCGTCTCGGCTCGGGATTTCTCGCCCACGACAAGATACTGGACCGCTTCTTCATCGTCACGGCGGCGCATGTCCTCGAGGGAACGGACCTTTCCCGTTCGATTGCGGCGATCCATGTCAGAGACAATGCCACAAAGGTCGAGATCTGGCTGGTCGAATCCAAAATGATTGAATTTGCCACGCCGGACGTGAAACATGACGTCGCTGTTTGCGACATTACGGAAGAAGTGAAACTGTTGGTTGCAAAGGGTCTGTATCCAATATGCGTCGACATGTCGGCATTGTCGGTGGGCTATTACGATATGGGTCTCTGCGATTATTGCGCACTCAACATATATTGGGACTTCTCCGGGTACGCCACCATGCCTCAGGTCGAGCCATATACCGGGACGCGGGCGATATGCCTTGAAATAACGGACCAGACGAACGGGACGTTTACGACGTTCCACAAGGACGGCGTTCTAATTGAAAAATCGGTCTGGAAGGACTTTGCAATCGGCGACAAGCCCGTATATCTTGGCGGCAAGCAAATGTACATAGAGGTTCATGAAATCATGGGCGACCTCACGCATGGCGACAGCGGCTCTCCGGTGTTCGGCAAAGACACACAGGGCAACATCCGCCTCTTAGGCATAGTCGCGGGCAGTGGCGACGGACAGAGGGGCTATATAGTCCCTGCGAAATACGCGCATGATGCCGTCTATCCCGCGTTGATGGACATTGATGCAAGAATTATGACAGACGATTCTCTGCTCGTAAAAGTAGCGGAATATGAAAGCACAGTCGCGAATGGCGTTGTTTCCTCGCCGATCGAGTGCAATCTTCCTCTGGTCAGAAAAGCGGTTCTCACGTTCGAGGGCGACTGCGCGGAGGGCAACGGCTTCACGGTCAATCTGCTGAATTCTAAGGCTCCTGTGCCAGAGGACGAGGACATCGTCCGCGGGCTTCTTCTCGGCTGGAACAACACCGATACAGTCAAATATCCGCCGGCGGCGCCCGGGCGCAAGCGGCATGTGATAACGTTCTGGCTGGACAAGCGCGGCAGATGTCGCAAGGCGGCCTTCAGCGATTTGGATGGCGTAGACAGAAAGGATCTTGTCGAGGAACGCACGGCTGAGCAGTACTCTTCCCAATGGGATAAGATGATTCTATCGGCATATGGAGAGCCGAGTCCAAACGGCAAGGTCAAACTGGAACTTTATGCAACAAAACAAAGGAGCATCGAAGACTTATGATAGCATCGAAGCAAACAAATCCTCAGGCGAAAAAGCGTGGGGCGAAGAGCGCGACACCTCTTTTGCTCGCGGGGATAGTCATTGCGGCGGTGTCCGTCGCGACATGGTTTGCGGTCGGCATCAGTCGCAAGGATGAAGCGACCGGCAAGACGCCGAAAACGAAGGGTTCCATCGCCGAGGCGACGCCGGTGAAGGTCGCGCCTCGCGACGCCGGACCGGAGGTCAAGGACTATGCCAAGCTCGACAATATACAGTTGCGCAGGCTGCCGGAGAGCGAGACGAACAATCTCACGGAGGCGCAGGTGAACTACTGGAAGATGTTCCACCCCTGGCCACCGCCGGACGAGAACCAGCCCAAGGCGATAAAGGGCAAGTACCAGATATTCGAATCCAAGGTGGATAACGAGATCGCTTTCGTTCTTTCAGTCGAACCGGGGACGATGGTGCTCGGCAATCGTTCAGTCGGTCCCGATTTCGAGAGGCGCTTCTTGAAATCAATCGAGCGGCCCATCATCATATCCAATGACGATTCCGACTACGAAAAAGAGCTGAAGAGAGCCGTAATCGATGCCAAAATCGAGCTAAAGGCCGCTTACGATCGCGGCGAGGACATAGGCAAGATCATGGACGACGCCCGCGAGGAATTGCAGCGAATGGCCCGCTACAAAGCGCAGATGGAGAAGGAAGTGACGAAGATGCTTGTTCGCAAGGATACCACCGCCGCCGATGCCGAGGATGCCATCAAGGCGATGAATATCATGCTGGAGCAAAAAGGCATCGGGCCGATAGAACTCAATTCCATGTCGCGCCTTGCAATAAAGTACCAGAATCTACTCAGAAAGGAGACGGAAGAATGAAGAAGCTCGTTTTGGCATTTGCCGCCGCGGCGGCATTTACCATTCTAGCGGAAGAAGCAGCACCGCAACCGGTCGCAGAACCGGCACAGGAACACAAGGAAACGGTTGCCTCGATCGTGGAGCGTAATACGGGAGGGAAGCTGATTGTCCTCTACAAAACCACGAAGAAAATATACTACGTGAACGCCCAAAAGCGCGTTGCCAAGGATGTGATCGACGCTTCGCGGCAGAAGATGCAGGAGACGCTCAGGACGCCTGTCGATTTCGCCGAAGGGTCGTTTGATTTCAAATCGCCGAAAATCGAAGGCGAGCTCTCGCTTTACATCATCGACGACGAAAATCTGCCAATGTCGCTTGTTGCTCCGGAAGGTCGTTGGGCGTTCGTAAACGTCGCGCCGCTCGCAAAGGGCCGCGGTGAGAAGCCGCAGTTCCTCGAAGCCCGCGTCAAGAAGGAGTGTGCAAGAGTGGGATGCATGCTTTTCGGCGGAATATCTTCGTCGTACAAGCAGAATCTACTCTCATTCGTGGGATCGGCGGAAGACCTCGACAAGTTCGAGAGCGACAGTCTCCCGGTCGATGGCCCCATGCGCTGTTCCCGCTATCTGCTTAGCATGGGCGTCAAGCCGTATCGCCAAGTGAGTTATCGCAAGGCGTGCGAAGAAGGATGGGCGCCGGCGCCGACGAACGATGTGCAGCAAGCGATTTGGGACAAAGTCCACGCTATCCCCGCTACGCCGATGAAAATCGAGTTCGACCCGAAGAAAGGCCGATGACAAGTTCATTCTCAACTTTTAAACTTTTCAACCTTTCAACCTTTCAACTTTTCAACCTTTCAACTTTTCAACTTTTCAACCTTTCAACTTTTCAACCTTTCAACCTTTCAACTTTTTAACACAGAGGCACAGAGACACAGAGGAACACAGAGAATTTCTCGACTTTTCAACTTTTTCTCTGTGCCTCTGTGTTAAAACAACCAAAAAATTCTTTCAACCTTTCAACTTTGAAATACACCTACGCATATCGCGATTCAAGCGGCACGCGGCATACGGGCTCGATAGAGGCCGCTAGCCGCGATGCCGCGTTCGCGGCATTGCGCAAGGATGGCATCAGGCCGATAAAAGTCGTCGCCGCAGACGGCAGCAAGGAAAACGGCGCGCCGGTCGGCATAGGGAAGCGCAGCGTAGTCCTGTTGTCGGCATTGGGCGTGCTGGCCGTGGCGGCGGCGGTGGCATACGTGATGTTGTTTTTGGACGCGCAGGAGCGCGTCCCTCCCGCGTTCATCGCGGCTGAGACGCGGCGTCAGATAATCGGCGACGCGGCCATCGTCGAGAAAGGCATCCTCACGGGTTGGGCGGATGTGTTTCCCGAAGAGGGCGAGCGCTTCCTCGCTTCCTTCGCAGTGCCTGGCGTAAAGGCGGGGCAACGGAACACGACGGCCGGAGAAATTGAAGCGGCCCTCGGGCGCAATGTGCCCGCGAGCGAGAACGACGGCATCGAGGCGCGGCAGATAAAGGCTATGGTCGAGGGCATGAAAGCCGAGGCCCGCGCATACATCGCCGCCGGCGGCAGCATTGTCGAATACGGCAAACGCCTCACCGAGCGCCAAGAAGCCGAAATCGCCGTCTATGAACGCGCAAAGGCGGAGATGGAACGCGCCAAGGAGACGATGAGCGGCCAGATGCTCATTGCATACTGGGAAGAGCAGAACGATAAACTCCGCAACCTCGGCATCCGCCCGGTTACGCTAGAATCGCTGGAGTAGCCTACCCATCCCGGGAGGGTAGCGCTTGTCTCGGGCCGCTAGTGCCACACATAAGCGTCGTTCGCGAACGTGAGCGGCTTCAGGCTCTCATTCTCTGGTTCAGCTCGGGATGCCAGGTGAATGCGGTGATGCCGCGCCAGCGGACGGCGGTTGGCGCGCCGTTGAATTCTGATAGGACTTCGACTTCAGGCGACGAGATTGCCGTTATCGCCGGCGCCCGGATGAACGTCATCGGCACGTTCGTCGTGCCATCGAACGCGCCAACAGTCTTGAAGCTGCCGAGTTGCCGCCCGTATGCATTGCGGCGCACTGTCACCGGCAGAACGCCGAACCACTTTCCGGGCCGCGTTCCGCCGCGGCCGCCGGGATCGTAGATCTTCTCCGCGAGCAGAATCAGGCCGGCGCAGACTGCGAACACCGGAAGCCCGCCGGCGATTCGCGCCTTTAGAGGCGCGAATAGTCCGAGGTCGTTCAGCAGTTTGCCCTGCACGGTCGATTCGCCGCCAGGCATGGCGAGCATGTCGAAGTCGCGTTCGAGGTCCGGCAGCTGCCGTATCTCGAACGTCTCGGCGCCCTGCGTGCGCCAGAACGCCTTCATCTCGGCGAAGGCGCCTTGAACCGCCAGCACCCCGACTTTCATTTCCCGCGCTCTTCCATTAAGGTCTTTATCTCGTCCGCGTTGATTCCGACCATCGCCGGGCCAAGGTTTTCCGAAAGCCTCGCCAGCAGCTTGGAGTCCTGCCAGTTGGCGACGGCCTGGACGATCGCCGCGGCGCGCTTCGCCGCTTCGCCGCTCTTGAAGATGCCGCTCCCCACGAACACGCCCTCGGCGCCGAGCTCCATCATGAGCGCGGCGTCGGCGGGCGTCGCGACGCCGCCGGCGGCGAAGTTGACGACGGGGAGCCTGCCGTTTTCGTGCACCGACTTCACAAGATCGAGCGGCGCCGCAAGCTCCTTCGCCGCCTCGCAGAGCTCGTCTTCGCGCAGGGATGCGATGCGGCGTATCTCGCTTTGGATTCTGCGCATGTGTCTCACGGCCTGCACCACATCGCCAGTCCCAGGCTCGCCCTTCGTGCGGATCATCGTCGCGCCCTCGCCGATGCGCCGCAGCGCTTCGCCGAGATCGCGCGCGCCGCACACGAAAGGCACCGCGAATTTCGTCTTGTCGATGTGGCGCGCATCGTCGGCGGGGGAAAGGACCTCCGACTCGTCGATGTAGTCGATTTCGACCGCCTCGAGAATGCGCGCCTCGGTGATGTGGCCGATTCTGCATTTCGCCATCACCGGTATCGAAACCGCTGCCTGTACGCCTTTTATCATCGCGGGGTCGCTCATGCGCGAGACGCCGCCCGCCGCGCGTATGTCGGCCGGTATGCGCTCTAGCGCCATAACCGCGCAAGCGCCTGCGGCCTCGGCGATCCGGGCCTGCTCGGGCGTTGTCACGTCCATTATGACGCCGCCTTTCAGCATCTGCGCCAGATTTCTGTTGAGTTCCTGCCTGTCTTTCATCTTGTTTTCTCCTTTTCGGATTCCACCGCAGCGTTTCCCGGAAACGGCGGCGAATATTATCGCATAAATCAGCCGGCGAATGGTAATCGGAAGTTTTTGCCGGGAGCGATAGTTCCTTCCTATGGTGGGAAATGCGCAATGGCGTCGCGGCGGGCAACCTGCCATGGCGTGCGATGCGGGCCGTCTGCAGCACAAACGGTATATCTCCGCGACGTCGACCTCTATCAGTGACACGAAGCCGCCGATGGTGTTGCCTCGAGGTTAAGCCTTTCCACCAAAAGCGGGATATCTTCTTTTCTCGCGCCAAGTCCGGCAAAGTCGCGAGGAAGCCCTATGAATTCGAGCCATTTTTTCGGCTTTTCGAAAAGACGGTCGTGGTCACTGGAGGGGCGCAAGGCATAGGCAAATGCATTGCCGAGTGCTTCCGGCGCGAGGGTGCAATCGTCCACGTCATCGACAAACAGGACGGGCCTTGGTTCACGGGAGACCTCGCGGACAAGGCGACGCTGGAACGCTTTGCGGCAGACGTAATCGAGAAGAGCGGCAGTGTCGATGTCCTCGTCAACAACGCGAGGCCTCTCTTCAAGGGTATCGACGAATGCATATACGAGGAGTTCGCATATGCGCAGGCCGTCGGCGTAGTCGCGACGTAACTGCCGCTTGTCGGGCGCTCGCGAATCGAGCGAGCAGTTCCTCGCGACTGCGGGGGCGAGCGGCATCTCCGAGGACGAGGAGAAGCGAATCCGCAAGGCGCAGGACGCATACTCCCTCGAGGAATCGCTCGTGGACAAGTACGAGTCGAAGCTCCGCTCCGCGCAGGAGGCGACATGCGCCGCCGCGAAGCGGTCGGGTTGGGTGAGGGCGAAGCCCGAACTGCGAAGCAGCCGCAAGGCCCCGCGCGAAGCAGACCTCAATCGCGAAGCCGCAGGGGACGTTCTACGCGAACGCCGCGCAGTCTCTGCGCGGCTCGCAGATGGAGCAGCGGATGCTTACGGCGACTCAGGAGATCGCGAAGCACACGAAGAAAACCGCCGAACTCCTAAAGGACGGAGCGGGAGGATCAACGCTCACGTTCCAGTAGTCATGTCAAACGATGTCAGAAAGTAAACTGCCGGTTTACTTCCTGACAAATTCCCGCTTGCGTATTATGATAAAAATATGGACGATTTGCAAAATATCCTTTTACAAATCGTCCAGTTGCCGTCGGTGGATTCTGAAGGCCCTCGACGGGTTGTCAGAGTGCGCATCTTTTTAGGTTTTTTCGGAATATTGCATCTTTTTATGGGTGTATGTCTGAAAGAAAGCGGGGTCGTGACGAAAAACAAAGGTAAAAGCGGAGCGGTTTTGGCGAAAAACAAAGGTAGTGAAGGCGGGTGGGGCACCTGCAAGGATCGTGGAAGCGCACGGCGTTGCTGCAGAGAAGGAGCTGAATGCCAAAACAGGGGCATAATTTTGCAGCCTGAAGTTCCCTATTGCCAAAAGTGAAACAGATATGTTATACTATTGGCTCATGAACAACTGGGAAGCAGTACAGCAGGCGGCACTTGGCTCGCACGGAATCGTCACCTTCGCACAAGCGAAGGCGATGGGGATATTCCCTGCCGAGATGTATCGCTGGTGCAGAAAAGGCCGACTCATGAAGGTCGGGCGGGGCGTTTTCCGCATGACGGCCTATCCCTCGCAGGGAATGGTCTCCGACATGGCGGCATTGCTTGCGCTTTTCGGCGACGGGGCGTATCTCTGCGGAGAGAGCGTCCTTGCGCTCTACGGACTCTGTCCCACCCGTTCGTATGTTGCGACGGTTGCGGTGCCCGGCAGGATGCGCAAGAGACAGATTCCGCAGGGTGCGACCATCGTCAAGGCGAAGAGCGGCTACAGTCCCGCATACCACGACGGCATCGCCTGCCAGCGTCCGGCGGATGCCATACGCTCGTGCATCGGAGTCCTTGAGAAAGGCCGGCTTTTCGAGGCCGTGGACGAAGCGGAGAACAAGGGCTACTTCATGCCGTCCGAATCGGACGAACTCAGGAAGGAGATTGAAAATGGCAAAGCAACCGCATAACGAACATGAACTCGAACTCGCCCTGACTCGACTCGCGGGGTCGAACGTCGCCGCCGTGGAGTACAGGGACATAATGGCGGGTGTCGTCCTTGGACAGATGCTCCCGCCTGGAACGGTCGTAAAAGGAGGGACTTCCATGCGCCTCCGCCTCGGGCCGGGGAACTCGCGCGTGACCGTGGATTTCGATGCCGCGAGGAAGACGGAACTCGACGAGTACATCAAGGCGCTGCGCTCCCTTCTCGAAAAGGGATGGGCGGACTTTACGGGCGAAGTGGCGATCAGGAAGCAAGGCTCTCCCGCCGGCGTTCCGTTCGAGTACGTCATGCAGCCGATCGACGTGAAACTCGCCTACCGGCGCCACCCCTGGTGCACGGTGAGGCTAGAGGTGAGCCACAACGAAATCGGCGATGCCGACATCGTCGATACGAGGGATCTTCCGCAGAGGATAAAGGACATTTTCGCGGCGCTGAACTTTCCGGAGCCGCGGCCGATTCCGCTGATGACGATTCCGTTCCAGATCGCGCAGAAGCTCCACGGCCTGACGCAGGAGGGAAGTTCCCGCGTCCGCGACCTCATCGACCTTCAATTGATCGCGCGGTCGGAGGAGATCGACTTGGAGGCGACCGCAGATGTCTGCAGGAGGCTTTTCAAATACAGGCGGATGCATACATGGCCGCCCAGAGTCCTGAAGAACGCAGACTGGGACGGCATATACGCCAACCAGCGGGGCGACCTGCCCGTCGCCGATTCATGCGACGAAGCCGTGGCCCTTGTGAACGCTCTGATCGAGCGGATCGACAAGACCTGACGAAGATCTGACAGAACAGACGCTGGAAGACGCGCATCCCGGAAACGGGGTGCGCGTCTTGCGTTATGGCGTTATGCCTTGAGACACATCGAGTGCAGAAAGAAAGGAGTTCGTTATGGCGACAGTAAGGGTCGAGGAGGCGTATTCCGAGCGCGACGAGACAATCGACGCCAAGGGGAACGTCACCGAGGTCGAGATTCCGTATCTCGTCTTTGGCGTTGCGGACGAGTCCGCCGCGCTTGCGGCGGCAAGGCCGAAGGTCAAGACCGTCTCCGGCATGACGCTCGAATCCATCGAAGTCATGGAGCGCGTGAGCGGCGACACGTGGAAGGTAAAGGCTATCTATGAGGTTGACGAGGATGGCGGCGGAGACGATGCCACAGACGATGACGAGGACACGACCGTGTTCGCGTTTGACACGGGCGTAACCGCCCCTTGCGGGTGGTCGCGACCAGTGGGGAAACGACCAAGCCGAGCGCAAGCGAGTGCCGAGCGGAACGAAGCACATCAACCAGTCGATCAAGACCGACGGACGCTACCCGAACACCGCTCCCGACTTCGCGGGGGCGATAGAGGTGGACAATGAGGGAAACGTCAACGGTGTGGACGTCACGATGTCCGTTCTGAACTTCACCGAGACGCACACCCTCGCAGGTTCAAGGGTTTCAACCTCGTACAAGAAGACTCTCGCGGCTCTCACGGGGACGGTGAACAGCAACTCGTTCCGAGGATTCTCCAGAGGCGAGGTGCTGTTTCTCGGCGCGTCCGGGACGAAGCGATCAAAGAAGGCGTCCGCGCCCTGGGAGATAATATACCGCTTTGCTGTCTCGCCCAACCAGTCCGGCTTCAAGGTCGGGGACATACAGGTGAGCCGCAAGTACGGCTGGGACTACCTCTGGGTCAGATACGCCGACAAGGTCGCCGAGGGCGGAAAGAACGTCGTGAAGAAGCCTGTCGGCGTCTATATCGAGATGGTCTACCCGGAAGGCGACTTCGGGAATCTCGGCATCGGGAACTGAGCAGAAAGGAGGCGTTTCATGGAGAAGGTAAGAAGCGGCGAGGCTGTCGCAATCAAGGCGTCGACATGGAACTCCTTTGTGGACGCCGCGAACTGGGTCAAGGACGCGAGGCAGAACAGCCTCGGAACGGGGTTGAAGTCGGGCATCGGCGGCGGCATCGTCCCCTTGAAGAACATGGATGAGACGGCGTATCCTCGCTTCTCCGCCCTCGTCATAACGGGCGTCGCCGTCTCACCCTCGGCGAACGAGGACGAGTTCGTGTCGTGTCCTACCGTATGTGCAAGGTGACGGGCGGAAGCTCGCAGTCCGGCTACAGCGTGACGGTCTATCCGAACGGACGCAGCGAGACGGGCGGGGCGTCATACAGTTCCACGCTCTTCGTTCCCGACATCGCGCTCGACTCCGACCTGCCGTCGGGGACGTGGATAATCGGACACAAGGCACTTCTGCCCGCGACGGGAGGGAACGACGAATGAGCTTCATGTACGTTCCCGCGCTTCTGCGCATCACCGACATTCCGAATTGCACGCCGCCGGAGGGAATCTGGCGCGGCGTCGGCAGGGACAACGGACTCTACGCCTTCAGACCGGGCGACTCTCGGTGGGGTTACAGCATCATGACCGAGGGCGCGTTCGCGTTCTCGCTCGTCGTGGACGGACGGGAGCTGCAGCCGAACTATTCGACGATCAACGGCTACATCTGGTGGTCGGGAAACGGACACTTCTACTATTCGCTCACCTGCGGCTGGGTCTACATGACGGGCAAGTTCCCCGGCTACGAGCCGATAGAGGAGAACTGGGAATATGACGATGAAACGGGCGAGTACAAGGCGGAGGGGGATGCCTTCTATTCGTGTTCAAGTCCTCCCTATCAGCCGGAGACCGAAGTCGAGCTCATAGGGCGGGGCTCAAACTACGGCAAGTCGTCGAAGACAGCGACCGCGAAATGGAAGCGGTGGAAATGCAGCCGCGAGTTCGGAACCTACGAGGGCGAGGACGGCGCGAGCGGCGAGAAGATTTTCGGCCTTCCGCGCTTCCGCTCGAACGGATACGAGTATTTCACGCGCTCCTACGCGAAGACGAAGGGACACTACACATACGGGCGCATCAAATACTCCGACGCCTACGGAAAGTGGGTGATAGGCGAGGTCGGATCGGGCGCGGGCTGGCACGAGGGATCGGAGACGGAGGTCGGTGGAAGCGTCACCTTCAAGTTCTGCAAGAACGAGGATTCGCAGGCTGAGGGAAGCGACATCACGGTCTCCTACTTCGACCACGTTAAAGGCGACGATACGACCGCCGCCATGCTCGGGGAGGTCTCGATATGGAGGTGATCCACTATGAGGAGCCGAGGTCGTGGGACGACTTCGGGATGGACTGGAACGACCCCGACCCCCGGTGCGCCCACTACGTGATGGTCCTCAGGAACGCCTTTCTTGAGCGCGTGGCGGCGGCGAAGGATGGATACTACACGAGCGTGCATCAGATAATCAGAAGGCTGTCGCCGTGGAAGGCGGTGAACTCCGATTCGCTGCGCGTTCTCATACGGGAGCTTGAATACCTCTGCCGCTTCTACTACAACCTCGACCCATACGCCTACAAGGAGGATTTCTCGGACTTCCCGAAGCTGATGACGTGCACGACATCGTGCAGGAGGAGGACTGCGAGACGTTCATGAACGCCAACCGGGGGCAGATCCTCGAACACGGCGGCGAGTGGCTTCGGAAGATAAAAAACGCCATCTGCAAGCTCCACGTCGTGCAGTGCTACGAGGCGTGGGGGACGGCACTGATAAGGAGCGGGGCGGAACATGACCCGCCGTTCGACGAATCGATAGGCAAGGCGATGGAAGAAGCCTTCGGCGACAACATGCCGGCCGAGGGCAAATTCGGCTCGTCGCCGCCGGGCAGCATAGAGTCGTGGAGCGGGAACAACCACTGGAAGTGTCCGCGCCCCGACTGGGAGGGCGATCCGGAGGACAACAAGGACGGCTACTGCGGATACGCGCAGTGCAGCGCCTACACGTACAAGCGCGTCCGGCGGTGGCTCTCGGGAAGCGAGGTCGATCTCATGGTCGCCGTCCTGCCGATGCCCTGCACGACGCCGACTGGCTACTCGAACGAATTTGCGACGAGCGTGTTCGACCTCGGGCAGAGCGGATTCAGCGATGGCCTGAACCTCATGCGGACGCATGTCGACGATCCCCACGACTTCGAGTTCAATGTCGGGAACATCGACTCGATTCCAAGGAACGAGGTCGTGCCGCAGAGCGACTTCGACTCGGAGGGCAACGCAACGTGGCGTCGGAGCGCGAAGCGCGGCTTCGTCGGCAAGATGTGGACGTTCCTCGACTACGAGTGCGAAAACGGCTTCAGGTTCCGCGCAGGATGAAGGGAGAGGATGGATGCAAAGGATGTAGAATCAAATGCCGAGGAGGTCGCAGAACTCGACCGGCGAGACGATGAAATCGACGGGCGGATAGTGCTTCGCGTTGCCGGTCACAAGGAGAGGATCGTCCTCGGCGGCCGACACTGCGGTGCAGAAGAACACCTTGTCGTCCTTGTCCGGGAAATGCTCGTCCGAATCGACTGGTTCGACAAGCTGTCCGTGCGCGACGATATGATCGACAAGCGCTCGAACCTCGGACTGCGAGAAGTTGAACTTCGACCTCGACAGGACTTCGCGGTACTCGGCAATCATCTGCGGCGAGTAGAGCGGTATGAACAAGTTGTCGGTTATCGCCTCGGCGATGCGGACGGTCGGCGACTGCCTGTTTCGCGTCCAGAAAGCGGACACGAGGACATTGGTGTTTATGACGGCCTTTATCATACGCCTTGCCTCGCTGCTGCGGCTTCCCGCCTTCTGCTCTTGCGGACGGACGAGATATAGGCGTTTATCTCGTCCATCGTCGGCTCTGCGTCGGGCGAGGACTCGACTTTCCGGCGCATCGATTCAAATGCACGGTGTGCCGCATTCTCCTTCACGACCATCTTCCCGTCAAAGGGAAGTCCGCCGACCATGACCGTGCGCTTGAAGAACATGCGGATGGCCGTCGGCAAGTCCATGCCGATGGCGTCGTAAATCGAAGCCGTTTGTTCTTTGAGGTCGCGGTCGATTCTGACCTGTAGCAATGCTTGGCTCATACAATCACCTTCACTTTGCATTTGTTTTTGATTTGTTTGTATTTTACCATAAAACGGCCTTGCCCGTCAATAGGCCGAATCGGAAAAGAGACAGTCTGTGAAACGGGTAAAGTCTGAAAGGAGAATTTCATGCAGACAATTACGATGTACCTACGCGCGGCGAGCGTCAAGGGGACGCTCGTCGACGAGTGGAACCAGGCGCTTTCGTCGCTCCCCGCCCTGACGCGCGGGATGCGGGCGGAACTCGTCCTGAAGCTCGTCGACGCGAACGGATCGGCTCTTGAGGGGCTGGACTCATACGCTTCGTGGGACTTTGCGGTCGCGAACGACTGGGACACGATCACCAAGCCGCAGCTCCGCGTGGTCGAGGAAATAACGGTTGAGGGGAACTCCGTCCACGTGCCGCTCACGGAGACGAACACGGAGGAGCTGATCGCGGCGCTGGGGACGAACGAGTCCGCGACTTTCGGATGCGAACTCGCGGGGTTCGAGGCGGGCGAGACGACGCCCGGCTTCCTTCTCCAGTTTGACATCTCGATTCGCAACCGCCGATGCGACGCGGGGACGGGAACGCCCGCTCCCGTGAGCGACGCTTCCTATTCCGCCGCGCAGATTAACGCGCTCTTCGCTGCGAAGATGTCGGTCGAGATATCGAGCGACGGCATGAACTGGGGGAAGATACCGCCGGAGGGACTGCCTCCGGGCGCGAAGTACTACCATTTCGGCAACGCCCTCGTCGGCGGTGACTGGAGCGACCCCATCCCGCTCATAGCGGGTCCGCAGGGCGAACGCTCGACAATCGAGGTCGGAACAGTCACCACGGGCGCGGCTGGGACGCAGGCCGAGGTGACGAACGCGGGCGACGAACACGACGCCGTCTTCAACTTCAGGATTCCGCAGGGACAGCGCGACAGCGCGGCGATTATCCGCATCGGCGACACGGAGATGATCGGAACGGACGAGCCAGCCGAGGTGACGAACTCTGGCACGACGACGGATGCGGTGTTGAACTTCAAAATCCCGCGCGGTCCGGCGGGAGAGACTGGGCACGCCTCCTACCTCTACGTCGCCTACGCGGATAACACGGACGGACGCGGCTTCTCGCTCCTGCCGGCGGCATCGCGCAAGTATCGCGCCGAAATACAGTCTGACGCACCTATCGACAACCAGACCCTTTCGGACTTCGCGGGCGCGACGTGGCAGAAGTACATCGGCGACGATTCGACGGTCTACGGCGACGTGCTTGTCGCCGACGCGGACACGTCCGTCGCGCAGGTCGCGCGCATCGTGTTCGAGAACGCGACGATACGCAGGGGAATCGACGGCGAGGTGAGCGTCCGTTTTAAGAAGGCCGGGGTCACGGTCGACGAGATGAACCGATATGCGACCATCAACGGGAGGAAGCTCCTCTCGTCCTGGACGAACGGCGGCGGCTCGCCATCCGCGATACCCGGCCTGAAGGCGGTGACGCCGCAGACAATCGGGAGGTTCGACGAGTTCCCGCAGTATTCAAGTTTCATCGGATGAAACGGATATGGGGGATGAGGGATGGGGGATGGGAAAGAACCTTCTCTCTTCCCTCTTTGTCAAGTCCCTGCTTAAAGTTGACACTTCGTTCTTGAGTTGCGTTGCTTGTTGGCAGGTGCGGAAGTCCCGCCCTGCTGCGCTGTGCCGCACGGGGAAGCGGGCGTCCCCGAAGGGGCGCCGCGAAGCGGCGAGCCCGCGACCCGTGCGGCACAGCGTAAAATCCTTTCCGGTATCCATCACGCCACCTCCTTCCACTCGGCGCGAAAGGCGGCATCCGCCACCGTCTTCCACTTCCCGTCCCGGAGCTCTTCCATGACTTTCAGTTTGAATGCATTACTATACCTTTTTTGTCCTTTATGTCTACCCCCCTTTCTTCTTTGACTTCAAGAAGAAAGTGTCAACCTATCATAAAACGGGACACATTGCCAACAAGACAAAAAAAGAAGACAGGGTGCAATATCTGCCAGGCATGGAGGAATACTTTATGTTTGACGGCGGATAGCCGTCTCGTTTCCTGAAGCGCAAAATATACTTGCAAAAGTCATAAAACCCCAGTAAATACTGGGGTTAAATGGAATTTTGCCGTCAAAAAATGGGTGAACTCCAGGGAACAGGGAATCCTGTTGCAGTGACAAGAGATTTGTCCTAGTCGCGAGAGATGTTGCGTTGAATATGCATGGGAATCAATCTTGCATGGCCGGTTTCGCAGCCTAGGTGAACTCCGGCATCGGCGGGGCGGGGAGTATAAAAGCGTTGGAAAAGAGTTTGCCGAGGGCGTCGTCGCGCACGAGTGCGCTCTCCGGGATGTTCGCGGCTGAAATCTCTCCAGGGGCGGTCTCGCGGCTTGTGATGGTAAGACCGTTCGATGCAGGGCGCGTTTCTGCGGCCTTGGAAGCGGCCTCCGTCCCGGAAAGGGCGGTGATGCTCTGCATGGATGCGGCGGTGCTGGTGTTGATTGAAAGGTTCATTGCAGTCTGGCTCCGTGTTTCTTTCACACTGTCTACACGCGCCGTATCAAAAGGTTACACGCAAATCGGCGAGAATTTCCTTTAATTTCGCTTTTGCGCGGAAAACACGGACTTTGACTACGTTTTCCGTGACCCCGGTCTGCCTCGCGACTTCTTTTACCGGCATTTCCGCGATTTGAAACAGCGTGAAAGCGTCGCGCAGGATGGGTGGCAGTTTCGCGAGAGCATCGTTCAGCCGGCTTCGCAGGTATGCGGCGTCGGACGGGGAGTCGGCGGGGTCGATGGAGCCGGCGTCTTCGTCTTTGATTTCGTCCACGAATGCGATGCGGCTGTCGTCGCGGGCGAGATTCTTGCGCAGATTGCGAGCGATTGTGAAGACGAGGCCGGTGAACTCGGAGTTGTCTTCGCGGATGTCATCGCGCATTTGCCAGATTTTCAGGAACGTATTCTGCACAAGGTCGCAAGCCACGTGGTAGGAACTGCCCGACGCGACAAGCCAGTTTGTCAGCTTCGGGGCTAGACGTCTGTACTGTTCTTCGATGTTCATGTGAGGTCGCTGATGGAGATATTGTCGAGTTCAGCCTCTTCTTTGCGGGCGTCTTCGAGTTTTTTCGCCCACTTGAGGATTTCGGCTACGGGTTCGAGAAGGGCTTCCGGGACGAAATCTTCCATCTTGCCGTCGGCGTAGAGGGCGCGTGCGACGGGGCGGTCTTCAATGACGGGAATGCCCTCTGCGAGGGCCGTTTCGCGGATTATCTTGGCCGGGATGCCGGCGCCCATGGCGCAGATTCGCGGCAATGGCGCCTCCTCGGCTTTGTAGCGTATGCCGACGGAAATGCGGGTCGGGTTGGTGACGACGACGTTCGCCTTTTTCGCCGATTCAGCAGGGTCGGGGCCATTGAGAATCTCGTCGCGAAATTGCCTCTGCGCCTGTTTGATTTCCGCCGAGCCTTCCATTTCCTTGTATTCGCGTTTCACTTCGTCTTTCGTCATCATCATCTGCTTGGTGAAGTTGCGGCCCTGGAACAGACGGTCGACGACGGCGATGACGATATACCCGAATGCCGTGTAGCAGGCAAGGCGCTTGAGCATTATCTTGAGGCACGGGAATATATCGTCGATCGTTCCATAACACATCGTGAGCAGTTCAGGGACGCTCGCCCAGATGATTTTGTACAGCAGATAGCCGAGGAACGTTACCTTTACAACGTTCTTCAGAAATTCGAAGAGGTTTTTCATCGAGAAAATCTTTTTCGCCCCCTCGACGGGGTTGAGTTTCTCGAGTTTAGGTATTATCGGCTCGAACGTGAACAGGAAGCCGATTTGGGCGACGTTCGCGACAATGCCAATTACTGCTGCCACGGCGACGAAGATGAACGAATGTTTGCAGATTAGCATGCCTGCAAGTTTCGAGGATTCGCGGATGGCGATTTCATCATTCTCTGCAATGCGTCCGGAGAGGAAGCGGATGAGCTCCTCCATGTCATCCATCAACGCTACTCCCATCCACGCGAGGAGCGCGAAAAGCACGACGAGAATCGCCGTCGAAACAATGTCTTTCGACGTGCAGACCTGCCCCTTTTCGCGAGCGTCGCGAAGTTTCTTCGGGGTAGGCAATTCGGTTTTCTCGCCAGCGCTTTCAGCCATTTAGGATGACAAAATGATTTTGCGGACGGGTTCGAGGATTGCCCCCTCCTTTTCATACATGAGCATGTCCAAGATAAACGGCAGGTAGACTACAAGCATTGCGATGCCGAGGGTGGATTTGACTGGCATGGAAAGGAAAAATACGTTGAGCTGCGGCGCAGTGCGGTTTACGAGGCCGAGGCCGATTGTCGCAAGGAACATGACGATGATGGCCGGGGCGGAGATGACGGCCGTCACCCGCAGCATTTCATCGAGGGCTCCCAGCATCAGCACCGGGGTGTCTGGCGCGAGGGCGATAGATTGCGAGAAAACAGGCCATATGAGGAAACTTGAATAGAGTGCGCCCAGAAAGAGAAAAATCGCGCCGCCCACGAAAAACAGCGTCGAAACAAGTTGTGTGAAGAAAATGCCGGTTGTCGAAACCTGCGCGCCAGAGAGCGGCGAGTATACCTCGCCCATCGTCGCGCCGCGCTGGTTGTCGATGAAATTGCCCACGTTCTCGGCAATCCAGAACGGGACGGCGGCGAAAAAGCCAATGAGGAATCCAATCAATGCCTCCTTGAACGCCACGAGCGAGAACATCCATATATTCGGCTCTCCTGGCGGCATGCCGTTTTTGATTAGCGGAATGACCAGCCACGCGAAGCCAAGCATGGCCGCGCGCCTCGCGACACCTGGTATCATGGTATCGACCAGCACCGGGCAAACCGCGAACGCTCCACCGATCCTTGCCATCGCAAGGACAGCCGCGAGAATCCATCTGTGGAACTCAAGGTAGGTCATCGGTCTTGGCGGTTTCCTGTTCGCCTTCTTCAGGGCGATGCCTAGCGCAGGAGGGCGAAGTGGGTGAAGATGTCTTGCGTGTAGAGGAGCAGTTCGGATCCCATCCATGATGCGCACGCAAGGAGAGTGAGGGAGATGGCGATGAGTTTGACGGCAAAGCCGAGCGTCTGCTCTTGTATCTGCGTCAACGCCTGAAGGAGCGACACGAGAACGCCAATCACCGTCGCCACGATGATTGGAATCAGCGAGAGGCGCAACACGAGGATGAGGCACGTCTGCGCATAATCGAGTAGTTGCGCCTGGCTCATATGATGTACCCCCTGACGAGCCCTTGGATGAGCAATGTCCAACCGTTGACCATCACAAACAGGAGGAGTTTGAACGGCAGCGAAATCGTCACCGGCGAGACCATCATCATGCCCATGGCGAGCAGGATGTTGGAAACGATGATATCGATTGCGATGAATGGCAGGTAGACGAGGAAGCCGATCTGGAACGATTTGGTCAATTCTGAAACGCAGAAGGAGGGGATGAGGATGTAGAAACTCTCGTGGTCGATCTGGGCGGGCGTGTCGGGGTCCTTGGCCCAAAGGCGCTCGGCGGTATTGACGAAGAATGCGCGTTCGCGGTCGGAAGTGTGTTTTGAGAGGAACTCGCGAAAGGGCTCGGCGGCCTTCGCGATGACATCTGTTTCGAGCGCAAGCGGTTCGTTGTTCACGGTCGGGTCGTGGACGACAACCCCTTGCGCCACTTCGTTTGCGATTTCAGCCGAGGCTGCATGTTTTGCCGCAAGTTCGCGCTGGGCAATAGACCACGATTCGCTCATCACAGGCGCCATTATGTAAAACGTCAAAATCATCGCCAGCGCGTTCAGGACCATGTTTGGCGGGATCGACTGGATGCCCAGCGCGTTTCGGATGAGCGACATCACGACGACCAACTTGAGATAGCTGGTCGCAATCATCGCCACGAACGGCAACAGCGAAAGTCCTACGAAGAGGACTATGAGCATGAATGGGTTGGTCTGGAACATATGCGCGAACGTTACATTACAGAGTTTTTGAGTTTTGCAATTGTATCGTCGTAGACGGGGCGCTCGTCGAGTCCCTGTTTGAGGAATGCGTTGATGGCGCCGTTTTTGGCGATAGCCTCGTCGGCCTCCGGGTCGGCGCCTTTCTTGTATTCACCGATTTTGAGCAGAAGTTCGACGTCGGCGTACTTCGCGAGCAGGGTGCGCAATTTGGCGGCGGCGGCCTTGTGGTCCTTGGGGATGATGGCATTCTGGCAGCGGGAAATAGAGGCGAGAATGTCGATTGCCGGGTAGTGGTTCATCTGCGCGAGTTTGCGTGAAAGGATTATGTGGCCGTCGAGAATGGAGCGAGTCTCGTCGGCGATGGGTTCTGTCATGTCGTCGCCTTCGACGAGGACCGTGTAGAGAGCGGTGATGGACCCTTTGGACGAATTGCCGGCGCGTTCCATCAATTTGGGCAATTCTGAGAATACGCTAGGCGGGAAGCCGCGACGCGTGGGCGGCTCGCCGGCGGCGAGGCCGATCTCGCGCTGGGCGCGGCCGAAACGCGTGACCGAATCCATCAGGAGCAGGACTTTCATCCCGCGGTCGCGGAACGATTCTGCGATGGACGTGGCGACGTATGCGGCCTTGAGGCGCTCCATGGCGCTTCTGTCGGAGGTCGAAATTACAAGCACCGATTTTTTGAGGCCCTCAGGCCCGAGGTCCTTCTCGATAAATTCGCGTACCTCGCGGCCACGCTCGCCTATGAGGGCGAGGACCGTCACCTCGGCTTCGGTGTTGCGGATTATAGAGGCGAGCAGCGTCGACTTGCCGCCGCCTGCCGCGGCGAAAATCCCCATGCGCTGGCCTTCTCCGCAAGTCAGCAGTCCGTCGATTGCGCGAATGCCAAGGGAGATTGGTTTGGATATAACCGTTCTTTCGAGGGGCGACGGCGGCGGTGCGTAGACCGGGTAGTAGCCATCGGGCCGCAGAGGACCTTTTTTGTCGGCATCCATCGGCCTGCCAAGACCGTCAAGGACGCGTCCGAGGAGGTTCATCCCCACGGGGACCATCTGTACGCGGCGGGTGGGGATGACTTCGGTTTCCGCTGAGATGCCTATCATTGCGCCAAGCGCCGTCAGAAGAACCGCGTCTTTCGTGAAGCCCACCACTTCGGCCTGGACTTCGAAATCTTCCCACGGGTTGCGGAGAATGCAGACTTCGCCGACTTTTACGCCAGGCACCGATGCTTTGATTATTGTGCCGACTACTTGGATGACCTTGCCCTTGAGATCGATGGGCTGGGCATCCTCCACGGCGCGATCGAGCACCTGCGGGATATAGTCGAATACTCCTGACATTAATTCTTGCCTCCTGCAAGATGGCGTTTTATCGAGCGCTCTATCGCGGCCATCTGAGTCTCGACGGAAGCATCCGCCACGCCAGCCTCCGTCTCCAAGAGGCACGCAGCCCCCTCAAGGCGAGAATCTTCCACGACGTCGAATGTTTCGATTGTAGGGTAGTCTGCAGTAAGGGCGGCGACTTTTTCTTTTACGACCGCGACCATGTCCGGCGCGACTTTCAGCGTTACGTGGCGCTGGGTGCGTATCACCGCCGCCATTGTTTTGCGGACGATATTCAGCACCATTTCCTTGTCGCCGATTTCGACGACGCACGATTTGAGCGCCTTCATGACGATATCGGCCATCTTGCCTTCGACCGATTCCATGAACGATACGGACTGCTCGACAAGGTCGAGCTTTTGCATTGCGATTTCTAGTTTGCCTTCCTGGAGCCCCCTCTCGTAGCCGCGCTTCTTCTCGTCTTCAAACGCGGCTTTCGCCTCTTCGCGGATACGCGCAGCGTCAGTTTCGGCGGCGGAAATGATTTCCTCGGCGGTCCTTGCAGTGGCAATATCGGTCGCCTTGACGAGACGGCGATCGGACTGGAGGACGAATTTTTCTTTGTTTACTAGCAGCATAGCGAATACGTCTCCGGAAATTCAAGTTTCATAAGCCGCCTGATCGCAGGCGCGAGCGTTTTCGCGTCGCCAACTGCGGCGGTTTCTGTTTCATCGCTGAATTGTTTGGGCAATTTGAGACGCAAGCGATACATGACGTCTTCGGGAATCGTGCGGCACAGCGAGAAAAGCATCCCGTAGCCGCGCTTGAGAATCGTTTCTGGCGACTCGATGGATGCGTCCTCGATGGCGATGTTGGTGAAATACATCGTGAATGAAAGCACGCCCGGATAGATGCCGGGAAGGGCGGCTTTCAATGCGCGGACGGTTTTGCTGTCGGTGACGCGCCTGATGGCGGGGGCGAAGGAAAGCGCACCAAGCCAGCCTGCGATGGCCTCAAGCGTTTTGCTGTCGAGAAGCGCAAGACGGCTCCAGTCGTCTTTGGGGAAGAGATGAAAACAAGGTTGGATCTTGAGCGCTTCGAGGATCCATTTTTTTATGTGCGCGGACTCAGACGAGAGCAGTTTCGCGAGCGCCGGGTCGTCGAGGTGCGAGGGATGGATTTGCGACGGGAAGTCCCACAAGAAGTCCCTGACGCGCGGCCAGAGAATCTTGTCGGCGACGAGCGCGCGAGCGCTCTCGATATCTACATCCCATTTCATTTACAAATCTCGAATCCAATTCTAGCCAATCCATTTGCGATTGGCTCCTTTTTGCTCGGCAAGATGGCGCCGCCAGCGTTCGTTTGCTTCCGCCGTCTTGCCGAGGAGACGCAAGGTGCGTGTTTCGAGGACGGCTTCGACGTGGGCGAGATTGGCGGGTATGTCGGCCGCGTTCAATACATTCAACGCCTTCTCGGGTTCGCCGTCGGAGACGAGCAATTCTGCAAGCGCGACAGCGGCCGTTCCATCGTGCGGATCGGCTTCGCACAGCGCCTCGCAAATTCGACGGGCGCGATCCCTCCGTCCGTGTCGCATGAACATCCACACGGTTGTGAGAAGGAATTGGCGTTCATCGGCATTCATTTCTTGGGCGGGTCGTCATGGAAGATGGTTACCATTATCTTTTCGTACTGGAGACCTTCGATGGCGTTCTTGACGAGCCCCTTGACGGACGGGACGATGTCCGTGAGATCGGCGTCCCAACGTGCATGGATGGCGACGGCGGCGGACGACGGGAGCGTGTGGCGGGCGAACGGATCGTTTTCCGGCAGCACCACGTGGACGCGCGCGTCGATGACTCCTTCAATGCCGCAGATCGTCTGTGCGAGGTCTTGCGCGAGTGCGTCCATGAAGCGTATGCGCTCTTCGCTGGGCGAGGAGATCATGCCGGTCTTTTTGAACACTTCGCCGACGCCTTGGTGGTTCTTGCGCGGGAGGCCGGCCTTTTGGAGAAGATTGACGGCATCGGCGAAACGTCGTTCGTCAACCATGACGTTCCATGTGCCTTCTTCCCCTGGCACCTTGTGGCATGTGATGCCGGTGTCGAGGAGCGCGGCCATGACAAGATTCGCCTGCCGTTCTTCCAGCCCGGAGTGGAGAGTCGTCTCTTTCGCGCATCCGGCCAGCAGCAGCGCCGAGAGGACGGCGGCTGTCGTCATGGCGCGGAACGCGCCTTGCGTTTGCAGTATTTGTCTAGTCACGTCTTGCCTCCGTGCTACTGGTTCTTGATCAGCGTCTGAATCGCCGTGGAGGATTTATCGGCCACTTTCGTCACGACTTCCTGCTGGAACGAGAGGTTGGCGACTTCGTACTGGAGCTCGAGCATCTGTGCGGCGGAAGGACTGTGGTAGCTGCCGAGCTGAGTGAGGGCGCGAATGCGATGCAGGAGACCTTGGTTGTTCACCTGGGCGCTGCGCCAGAGGGATGACGCTTCGGAGGCGAAAGGAATCGCATCCGGCGGCGTGACAGCCTGCGGCCCGGCGACGCCATGAACACCCATCGCAGCTTCGAAGCGCGATACGGCGGCGGGATCCGCGATCTGCGGAGCGGCGCTGACGGCGCCGGCTGTCGCCGGGTCTTGCATGCCTCCGGCCGCGCGTATGGCTTCTATTATCATCGATTCTGTCATAGCAGCAAATCCTTTGCCAATTTGGCAGCGGCAGGGTCCGACGCGTCTGCGGCGGCCGCCTCAAGCGGTTCGATCGCCTCTGCACGGCGTTCCATGCGAAGAAGCGCCATGCCCTTGAACGCCTTCAACATCGCCGAAGACGGGAAACGCACGAGACCGATGTTGTCTATGTAGTCCACCGCGCCCTGAAAATCCAACTCGCTGATGAGGAGGATGGCGTTCGCCACGGCGACGGACGCCTCCCCCGGGCGGAACCGCTCCAGAGCCGAGAGGAGTTTCCCGGCCGACTGGAAGCGGTTCTGCCCGGTCGCCATCAGGGCGATGTTCAACAGCAGTCTCGCCTCTTCGCTTTCGAGAACGAGCATTACCGGAAGTTCGAGGCGATGGAGTTCAGCGCATCGGCCAGGTTCTTCTGAATGTTCGTCATCGTGGTGAGCGTGAGGTTCCACATCTGCAGGTCGTACTGCAACTGCTGGAGGTTCGCCTGGACGTCAGGGTGTTCCTGATACGTCTTCAGTGACGCGGCGAGGCGGTCTTCCATCGTGTACGCCGCGTTGAGCATAGCGTTGTACACGAGGTCGGAGTGGACTACCTCGTTGAGTCCGATGTTCTGGCCGTCGCCGACGCGTGCGATCGTGTTGGTATTCTCGACCACCGCGACTTTGTTGAGCGGGCTGTGGGTTGTCGGTATTGCCATTGTCGTGGCCTTTCCTTTGTTTTGTTTGTTTGTTGTTGAACGTCGCCTTTCGGCTTCGCTTTTCGCGCTCTTCAGCCCTGCCGGGCCGTCAAACGCAAAATCTTTCTTGCGAGGGTGTTCGCATCCCTCAACGCTTCTGCATCCTGGTACTCGCCGGGCGCGAGCCCCTCCTTGAGGGCGGCTTCGATCTTCGCGGCGAGATTCGCGAGTATGGCGTCGTAGCGCGCGAGCGCCTCTTCGCGCTCCGGGCCTGCGAGTTCATGCTCGATCTTCATGAGTCTCACTGGTTCTTTTACGGTTTCCATGTGAAGCTCCCTGTTGAATTGGTGATAGTGACGCTGTCCGCCTCTATTTTCTCGATGGTGAACGACCCGACCGAAGCGCCTTCGAGAATTCGCGAACCATTCTTCATGACGAGGCACGGGTAGGGCGTCGTGAGAATGCCGCAGACCGGCAGTTCGGGCTGGATTTGCTCTGGCTTGCTTGATTTTGTGGTTTCCGGCTTGCCGTCGTCGATGTAGTCGTAGTTGGCGTCGAGCTCTGCGATCGATTGCGCTTCCGCTGAACGCACGATGGGGCCGAACCCGACTTGAGCGACGTCGACGTTCCTCAACTTAGGCAGGTCGGCGTTTAGCGCCTCCAGAATCTTTTTGAGCGCAATCGGCGAGCGTGCCGTCCCGCTAATCGCGACGACTCTATTCGAAACTGCGGCCGCCTTGAGTGCGCCTTCCGTAAGCGTGAAGAGCGCGTCCTCGACCGCGACGCGGAAAGATTCGTCGTCCGAGAGGTCGACATCCGTGCCCGGGGCGGCGGCGTAAATCTCCGCCGTGGCCGCGAGGCGTTCGCGACGCGTCGCGAGGTTGCCGACGATCGAGGCGACGCCGTCTTCTTCTTCTAATTCGAGATTGTACTTCTCCGCGATCTGCTTGAGCGTTCTTGCTTTGACGATGGAGGCGTCTTCAACTTCTTTTGTGCCATCGCGACCGAACCGCGACCACGCGTTCTTCACCTTTGGCTCCAGAGTTGCGCGCAAGAACCAAGCAAGACAAATGAGCAGCAAGAGGAAGATTGCCGCGGCAATCAGGCAGCCGAAACATCCAAACCGCGCCGGCTTTTCTTCCTTCTCCGGCTCAGCCTTCTTTTCTTCTTTTACCTCTTCCGCCTTCGTGTCGGCAGGTTTTGGCGCATCCTTCGTTTCTTCTCCGTCGGCGTTCTTTTCTTCGCAGGGCCAGACGAGTTCGCCCCATGGCGCATCGGCAGGGCCGATTGCGAGCGACGTCGCGCCGATGGTCGTTACATGGAAGGGCTCCAGCGTCTCGCCGTCGAACTTCACACCGGCGCTGTCGGCGGAAATCGCGACCGGCTTTGCGGGGAGGGAAGAGTCTGCGAGGATGATGTCGCATTCGTCGTTCTTGCCGAGCGTCACTTCGACGCCCTCAACGAGTGCGATCTCGGCGCCTTTGTTCGGCCCCTCGACTATCTTCAGCAGAAAACTCACAACTTAAGCCTCCCCAATGGCTGGATGTTTATTTCTGCACTCAATTCTTGGAACGAGAGCACCGGAAGTTCGTAGTAATCTTTCTCGATCATCTTCCTGAAGTAGCGGCGGATGTCGACGGAAACGATGACGACAGGCTTTTGCGGGATCTTCGCGAGGTCGCCTATCGTGCGCTTCACGACGGCGAGAATGGAGCGGACTGTCGCCGGATCCATCGCGAGGTAGCTGCCGCCCGAAGTCTGACGGACGGATTTGCGGATCTTTTCTTCGAGGGTCGGGTCGAGGAGGTATGCTGCAACAATGTTCTGGCCACCGGAGAATTTGTAGGAAATGTAGCGGCTGAGTGCGGAGCGGACGTATTCCACCAGGAGGACAGTATCCTTCTCTTTCTGCCCCCATTCGATCAGCGTCTGCGTGATTCGTTTCAAATCGCGGATGGAGATGCCTTCCTGGACGAGACGCTGGAGGACGTCGGTGATTTTCTGCAATGGTAGCACGCGCTGGACTTCGCGCACGAGCTCCGGGGCTTCCTTTTCCATGTGGTCGAAAAGAAGCCGCGTTTCCTGGAGTGAAAGGAATTCGTGGGAATAGCGCCGCAAGACGCTGGATAGGTGGTAGGTTAGGACGCCGCCTAGGTCGAGCGAGCGGATGCCGCTTTCGTCGAGGCGTGGCTTTTCCTCTTCCTTGACCCAGCAAGTATCGTAGCCGGAGAGGAACGCCTTGCCGGTCTCGAATGTGATGCCGGTCGCGGAAAGATTTTCAGGCTCTTCCAGCGCGAAGATGTGTCCCTTCAGCAATACGCCCTCCGAGACGGGGACTTCATTCACGAGAATCCTGTAGCGGCCATCGTGAATCCCAGGGTTGAGCGAAAGGTTGATGCCCGGGAACGGGACGCCGAGGTCGTGGTAGAGGGCGCGGCGGACGGACATGATTTGCTCGTTCAGCGCTTCGTATGTCAGAGCGCCGCGTATGTCCGCATCGATGTCGACGGTGAGTGGCGTCACCATCGAGAAGTCGTCGCCATCCTTCTTCTTCGCACGTTTTGCCGGTGTTTCTCCGGATGGTGCGGCGGCGGCGAGCGGGTCTGCCTGACGGCTGGCTGCGGCTTTCGCGGCCTTGGCTTTGAGTTGCAGGCTGTAGCCGACGGCCGCGACAAATGCTGCAAGGCCGAAAATCTGGATCTTCGGGAAGCCGGGAATGAGGCCGATCGCGACGAGCATCAGCGAGCCTAAGAGAATTGCTTTGGGCTGAGCGAAGAACTGGTCGATGATGTCCTGGCCGAGCGGTTTGTTGTCCACGTCGCCGACGCGTGTGACGATGACGCCGGACGTGATTGAAACGAGAAGGGCGGGAATCTGGGAAACGAGGCCGTCGCCGATTGTCAAGATGCCGTATTTCGTCACGGCCCAGCCGACTTCCTTGCCGTTCATCAGCACTCCGACGCATATGCCGCCGATTATGTTGATCGACGTCATTATAAGGCCTGCGATGGCATCGCCCTTGACGAACTTCATTGCGCCGTCCATGGCGCCGTAGAGTTGCGATTCCTTGGCGAGTTCCGTGCGGCGCTGTTTCGCCGTCTCCTGGTCGATGGCGCCGGCGCGCATGTCGGCGTCGATGGACATCTGCTTGCCAGGCATCGCATCGAGCGTGAAGCGAGCCGCCACTTCCGAAACGCGTTCCGCGCCTTTGGCGATGACGACGAACTGCACGATCGTGATGATGAGGAAGATGACGGCGCCTACGACGAAGTTGCCGCCTACGACGAAGTTGCCGAACGTGTAGATGATTTCGCCCGCGTCTGCCTTGAGCAGGATGAGACGCGTAGTCGTTACGTTCAAGGCGAGGCGGAAGAGAGTCGTGAACAGGAGCATTGACGGGAAAGTCGAGAACGCCAGCGCCCGCGGCAAATACAGCGAGAGCATCAGCATCACGGTCGAAATCATGATGTTCGTCGCAATCAGCAAGTCCACCATCGGGGTGGGCAGCGGAATGATCAACAAGCCAATAATGCACACGACCAGAACGGCGAGCACAAGGTCGCCGAACCGGCTGAATACATTTGAGAAATTGGCTATGTTGCGAGGCATGGCGGATTATTTTACATTTGGCATCTTACATTTTACAGTTGGCATTGGGCAATTATGTCGTTTATATCTCTTGGTGCGACTGAAGCAGTTCCTCGAAAACTCTTCAATATTCAAAGCCGCCGGCTCCTGAAATGTCGAAATAAATAAATACAATGCAAAATACTAAATGCTTTCAAGTTTCGAGCAGCGCAAGGCGGTAGCGTTCGAGAAGGTCGGTATCGATAAGAAGGTTTTCGAGGTCGGCTGCAGCGGCGTCGGCGGCGGGCGATTTCATCTCGCGCAAGGTGTGCAGGGCCGAGCGGGCCGTCTCGGCAAAGCCGCCGCTCGTGCGCAGATAGGCGGAATTTTCAGCAACCAGCGCGCGCATGATTTCAGCGCTCACTTTGATGCCGGTCGGAAAGATTTCGTCCAGTGCGAGAGAAACGGTGGTCGAGCCGGGCAGAAGGGTGCTTTGCGGCTTGCCTTCAGAGGGAGAATCGATTACGTCGGCGAAACCCGCGCTTCCAATGCCGATGTCAAACCTCAGCGGCTGGGTGGTCCTTGAAATATTCAAACTCATTCAACACCTCCAATCTCTTCGGCGACTCCCCAGAGTATGGAGAATGCTTCGTTGAGATGCGGCAGCGTGACATCGCGCTCGGGCAGGCGAATGGCGGCGACGAGGCGGCCGGAACGGGCGAGCAGCCCGGTCCGTATGCGATAGACGCCGACTTTGGCCTGCGGGCGGGAAAACGATAGCAGGCGCTTGAGACTAGCGTGGCCGATCGCATCGCTGTTGAACGTGACGGCGACGACGAGTTCGGCATTGCAGTACTCAAGCTGCAGTTTCACGCCTGAATCGAATGAAAGGGTAGCCGCGCCGCTGTTGTCGAGTGCGAGCGATTCCACTCCGGCGCTGCGGCCGAAGTCGCGAATGACGGCGTTCATCCACTCTGGCGCCATCATGCCGCACCTCCTTCCATCGCATTTTCTTCCATTATCAAATCGTCCAGATGCTCCTGCGCGGCTTCCACCAGACGCTGGCGGTCGCCTTCCTTCTGGAAAAGGCGCGGCGAGAGTTTGCGGAAGAGCGCTGTCAATTCGCGCGCGAAATCCATCTTGGCGAGTAGCGAGGCGATGCCGTTTTCCTGGATGAACGCGGCAATTGCCGGCGATGCCACGAAGGACTGCTCGGTAAAGTCGAGTATGCGTCCGGTCATCTGCTCGCCATCCATCTTGCAGCGTTCGCCGAATTGCTTGTTCATGCGAACGCCAAGAGCGGTCAGGGCGTCGAGGACCGTTTGCAGCACCTGGACGCACTGGAGGTCGGTGAGGATGCGGCCAAGCGTGGCGGCGTCGAGCGAAGGCGTGGCGGATTTCAAATCTGCGCCGCAGCCTGCGATGAGGAAGTCGATGGCGTCCTTGATGCCTTCAGGGCCGCGCGAAGAGAGAAGGGACTTGAAGCACTCCTGCGGGCGCGTGAAGCCCACAACTTCGCCGCGATACATGTCGCGCAAATCCTGCATTTCTTCCGGCGTCGTCGCGCGGGCGTTGATTTCCTCGGCGAGGTTGATACCGGCTTTGATTTCCGGACCCTTGGCTTCGGTGAGCGCGGCTTTTGCATTGCGGATGAGCGAGCGCATTGCGTCCTCACCGTCGCCGCACGCCTGTTCGAGGATGTCGAGCATGGCGAATTGATGCGAAGGATCGGTGGAACCGCGACCGAGTTCGCGCAGGAGATCGCGCGAATCGAACGATTCGCCTGCCTTGAAAGCGTTGCGGATGTTGCGCAGGATGCGCGAGAGAAAATCGCGTCCCGGCATGTCCGGCAGGACGGACATCCATGATTCGACGGCCTTGACGAGCGCAGTGCGCGGGCCTTGCATTTCGCCCATCTTGCGCTCGCCCACACGCTTCATCTCTTTTTCTTCAAACTGAAACGAGAGCTCCTCCATGGAATCCATGAGCTCTGCCATCGGATTGGCTTCGACAGTGAACTTTGCGCCGTTTATCTCGCCGCGCTGGATTTCGGCCGGGGTCTGCGTCGCGGCCTCGAGACGCTCGCGCATTTGCGCCGCCTCGGCGCCGGCCGCGTAAGTCTGGCGAAGGATTTGGGATGCGTCAAACGCCATAGACCCTCCTCCCACGCGCATAGTCGAGCGCGTTTTTCCTTGCGACGCCTTCCACCCACACGACGCCCGGTCCATAGAAAGTTAGCAGCAAATCACGCGGGCCGCGCGGAAGAAGTATATCGAGAATGCCAATTTTGCGGCAAAAACCGGTCGGTCTGCCGCCAGTCCATGCGACGAGCGATTCGGGGCGGACGGAAAGCGTCTGGCCATCGTCCAGCGGGATGCGGGCCGTGCGGCCGGCCGTCGCCATCACCACCCACTCGTTCGCGAATTCGGTGGCGGAAAACGAGCCGCGAAGGCTCATCGGGATTGTCTTGATCGTGTGGGCTTCGCGGCGCGCCACGAGCGGCGAAACGAGAACCTTGGACGAAACGGCGAAGACTGGCGCCGCGCATGGGATGTGCGTGAGGAACGGGCGCGACGAATCTGCACACTTTGCGACGCCCGTAGTATCCATCTGTTCAAGCGCAGCCCTGTCGCGAACGCACCAACCTTTGCGGCGGCGACGGACGGCCGTACCGAAGAATGCCGCAGGCTGACCGCGGCTCATCAGCCACGATCCCGCCTCGACTTCTACAAAGCCGCTATCTATCTTCGCTGCGTTCATCAGGTGGGAGTTGCTTCTAGATGTTCTAGACTTTTTAACTTACTGCTGGGATTTTGCTTCTTCCTCCTCGCGCTCGAGCTCTTCTTTTACGAGGCGGGCGGTTTCGGCTTGTTCGATGGATTTCCATTCGCGAATGTCGTCGGAGAGGTAGCGTTCTTTGCGCTTGCGGTCGAACTGGCGCATCGTCCTTGCGTGTTCAATCTCGGCCTTGCGGCGCTTGTACTTGTCGACCGATTCTTCCTTGCGGCGCTTGCGGGTGTCTTCGCGTTCGAGCTCGCGGATGTGGCGCTCTTCGTCCACTTCGTCCATGGCGTCTTCGATTTTCTCGGGCTCGGAGATGTCCCTCAGCCGCGAAGCCTGGAGGCGCGCGAGCATTTCCTGATCGAGGTCGACGATGTGCGGCGTGAAGATGAACATGCGCTGCACCGTCTCCTTGTGCGTAGACTTGCCGCCGAAAATCCAACCGATCAGCGGCAAGTCTCTCAGCCACGGAATGCCCCAACCGGCGTCTTCCACTATGTCGCGAAGATAGCCGGCGAGCATGATGGATTCGTTCTCGAACACCGCCGTCTGCGTCTGTAGGGTCGAACTGCGCGTCATTGGCATGGACTCGACGGAAATCGTTTCGAAGCCGCCGTCGTTGAGTTCGAGCGAGAGCCAGACTTGATTGGGGATGTTGGTGGAAATCGAAGGGAGGATGCGCGGCTTGATTTGCAGCGAAGTGCCGGCGCTGACCTCTTCAAGCGTCGCGACCTCGGTGCCGACCACCTTCGCGTGGTAGCTCTGCGTATCGGTCATTTCAGCAGCGAGGTTGTTGACGGTGAGGAGGGAAGAGCGGGAAATCGAGCGAGCCTTGCCTTTTTCGCGAAGGGCGGTGAGAGAAGTGGCGAGGGCGTAGGAGGAATGTATGTGCGTGAGAGCGCCCGCGAGCCCCTTGCCTGCGACATCGCCCGGCGAGAATAAGTTGCCGGCGTTCTGGCCGAGTCCTATGTCGGAGTGTCCATGCGTCGTCGCGCCGGATAGCGAGAGCTGCCAATCGAGAGCGTCTTTTTTCGTGAGCTCGACTACAGTGACGTCGATCTCGACGAGTTTTTGCGGGACGTCCAGTTCCTTGATGATACGCTCGTACATCCCCATGCGCGAAACGACATCGCGCACGAGGACGGCGTTCAACCTGTTTTCGGCGCGGATGACAGGGCGGAAGTCGGATTTTGTCGCTGCCGACTGAGGCGCCGGGGCGGGGGTGTCGGCATTTTCGCCGCCTGCGCCCTTGGTGCTTTCGACGACATTCTGGCCGATATCGCCATTCATCATCTCTTCGAGGATTTTCGCGACGCCGCGAATGGTGAGCGTCGTTTCCGGGCTGGAGGCCTTGAAACTGACGTCGTCGGCCCACGTGTAGGTGAGCGGGAAGAGACGCGCCTCGACTTCATTGAAAGTCCTGCGTTCGCGGAGGCTGTCGGCCTTGGCGATCATTTCCGCGACGAGCGCGACGTAGCGCGGCGGGCCCGAAACCATTACGAGTTCATCGTTGGAAGTCGTCTTGAGCGGGAAGCGCTCGTCCTCTACGCCCAATTCACCAAGCATCTTGCGGACCTCGCCGGCCTTCATGTATTGAAGGTCGATGAGCATTGTGGCGATTTCGCCCGCGCCATACAGATAGAGCGCGGCGCCGTCGTAGTACCAGATGAGGTTGTGGGTGGTGGCGATTTTATCGAGAAATTCAGAAGGGGGGACGGATTTGAAATCGGCGGAGAACGTGCCTCGGACAGACTGGGACATGACAACGGAGAGCCCCTCTGCAACGGCGAACGTATCCAGTGCGACGCGAAGATCCATATCGCGGGCGACGAGCGTGTATTCCGGCAGCTTCCAGGGAATCGGCGCCGCTTTCGAGCCACACGGCGCCGTCACCGCCGCCGCACATACGCACAGCGTCAGCGCAACGCGCCGTATCAGTCCTTTCTCGTTCATACGTATGTTGAAAAGTTGAAAAGTTGAAAAGTTGAAAAGTCCTAAGTCCCAAGTTCCAAGTCCTTTGTCTCCCGGTGCGACAAGATGAATCTCTCAAAACGCTCTTCCACGTTCGTGGCTGTTGGCTCCTAGGACTTAGGACTAACTATTACACCGGCATTCTAAATTCGTCTTTGCGTTCTTCTTCCTTTTCGTCTCCGAGTGCGCCGGCTCTTTCCCGCCACCAGTCGCACGAGTTCGTAAATGATTCGAACAATCTTGTCAACTCTCGAGGCGCGGCCCCGGCGTCCGCCGACTGCCAAATGAATATCCGGAAGGTCCCCGCCGCTCCTCGCTGTTCGTCCCATGATAACGTCGCCTCCTCCTTGAGCATCCTGCCTGCCGCGTAGGCGGCCAACTGTCCGAGCATTTGTTCGTTGTCTGTCAGTACATATTTGAGAGTGACGGCGCCGGCGGCCTCTTCGGCTTCTATTTCCATTCCATCGACACGGATTGTGAACGACGACGCGCCCCCTTCGGGCCTCCCGTCTGGATACCCTATCGCGTCCAGCAATCGTTCAAGCGCGCTCATGCGGTGGAATGCAGATTAGATGTTGTCCGCGTTCCCGGACATCGACGTGCCGAACGCCCGGGTGATGTTGGAAGAAGTAGAATAAGCGACGTCGCGGCGGTTGACGAGCGTCTGGATGTCGATCATCGCCTGCTGCTGCGACTGCGTAAGAATGTCCATTTTGGCCTTCATCGCATTGATGGCCTGCATGCGCTTGTCATAGGAATTGAGATCGGCGGGCAGCGCATTCGATTCGACGCCCAGCGTATCGATGCAAAACGTCTTGATCGTCGACCAGTCGGAATCCGCCGTGCCGTTGGCGATCGAGCGCAACCATGTGGAGGCTGTCGTTAGCGTAGTCGAATCAATGGCCGTAGCATTCATCTTCGCGACGCTTTGCGATTCATACATCGCCGCCGTGCGCAACGAGACGGCAATCACCAGCTGGCCGAGTGTCAGGTTCTCGGCCAGACTAGTATTGTACAAATTTATGGCCGAGCTGCCGCTTGGCGCATATTTATTCGTCGCTATTTGAACGCTTTCTATTGACATAAGAGACTTCTTCTCCAATGTTTGAGTATTATTATACCATATTTCCGCAATATTGGTAAAGGTTGAAAAGTTGAAAAGTTGAAAGGTTGAAAAGTTGAAAAGTTGAAAGGTTGAAAAGTTGAAAATGTTGCCAATGTGAAAATGTTGCCAATTCCAATACCCAGTACCAATTGGAAATTGGCAACATTGGAATTGGCAACATTTTCACATTGGCAACATTTTCAACTTTTCCCGCCATTCCCGGGCCGTGGCGAGAAACGGTGCGAGCACGAACGCGCCTTCGCCGCGGCCGAGTTCCGCGAGGCTCACGCGCCGCTCCAGTTGCGCCCTGTCTCCTTCGATGGAAAGCGACGCGCCGCCTGTCCCGCCGAACATGTGGTTCGCCTCGAGCATTCTCATCATGAGGTCCTCGGCGCCTTCCGGAGGCAGTTCGCCGAGATCGGCGGAAACATCCGCGCATTCTTGATTCTCCACCTGGCGCAGGACGACGTCCATTCCCTCCCCGCCGTCGTCAAAAGCCGTGAACGCAGCCACGCCGTCTGCGATTTTCAATTCTGCGCCGAACTCGGCTCCAAGCGATTTGATGGCGTCTTCGAATGTCATGGGCTACACTCTGATGAAGTTGTCGAGGCCGAGCGCGGCGGCGGTTTCGCCGGTCGCCTCGCCGAGCGACGCGCCTTCGAGGCGCTCGCGCACTTTTACGAGCGTCGTTGCGAAGTCTTCGATCATTGCGATGAATTTTTCCGGATCCAGATCTTCAAGCGCGGCGTATTGCGACAGCTCGAAGCGCCTCGTTTCAGAGTCCACCGAAAGCGTGGCGCCTTTCGTGTCGCGGAAGCCGCTGTTGGCCTTCAGCGCCTCAAGGAGCGCCGCATTCGCGTCGGGCGGGACATCGCAGACGGCCGCATTGAGGAGCACGAACTCGCGCGCGGCCTCCTTGCAGTCCATGATGACGATTTCGCCGATGTCGGAGGCGAGAATGCATACTCCGTCGGCATCGGGGGTGAACCCATCGATGCCGATTATGGCGCCGGTTTCTTCAATCAACTCTTCGTATGTCATGCTGTTGTGAGCCTTTTATTTGTGTTTGATGCCGAGTTCTTTGTCGATTTGCTTTACGAGTCCGTGGTATGCGCTTGTTTGGCACGCGCCATCCACGCAATCATGCGCAAGTTTGCGGAATACGTTGCTGAGCGCGCTTTCGCTGGATGTGTCGGTCGTGAAGATATTCTGGCCTTTGAGCGGGTTGGAAACGGTTTTCAACGCCGTGCGCTCAAGTGAATTGACCTTGTCCATCATCTGCGTCATGAAGTTGTTCGTCATGACGGCGACGAATTTTGCGACTTGAGCCCTCGTCTTCTCCGAGAGCTTCGTGCTCGTGGTTATGCTCTCGCCGCCAAAGCGTTCGAGCATTGCGTCTTCGAGGAATTTCATCGCCTTTGGCACCAGTTCGCCGAGCTGTTGTATTTGCTTGACGCGCGTGTCGCACGACGCCTTGAAAGCGTTCGTGTTGCGCATGTGCTTGGCGAAGCGCTCCTCTATGTTCTGGCGCCAGCGCTGCAGCGATTCCAGGGACGGCGTTTCGTTGCGCATCTCCGCTTCGACGATAGCCATGTTCATGTCGAAAAGCTTGTTCAGAGCGGACAAGTTCACGGCCTTCGCGGTGACGATGTTCTCCGGTTCGCCGTTCTTCTTGGCCGCGTCCGCGTCGAAGACCGGGCCGAAGCCGGATTCGGCGATCCTCTGCGTCTCGCCGGCCTTCACCGCATCCTTCATTTCGAGAATCATCAGCGCCGTTCCGTGTTCGTTGATGAACTGGAGGAAGGATTTCAGATATTCCTGCGAAAGGAGCGGCTCGGTGACCTTGCCGTCGGCCACTATGCGCTGCTGGAGATCCTTGACGCGCTGCGTGAAGTGCTCCATCGCACGCTCCTTCAGAGTAGTCTCGCCGCCGGTGCTGCTTTTGAACTTGGTCTTGGGCAGGTCGTATTTCTCGAGCCAGAGCTCGAAAAGCTTCAGGGCGGGTTCGAGCTGGGTGTTGTTGAAGTCCTTCATCAGGATCTGGCTCTGAATGCCGGTGACGGCGGCGCGCAGGCTCGCGTAGAACTCGTCCACGGCTTTCATCGCGGCCTTCGCCGGCGCGGCCTGGGAGCCGCGGTCGTAGACGCGCAAGGTCATCATCGCCCGGCGCATGTCCTTGAAGAGGCCTTTCACGTCATCTCCCTTGAGCCAGGTTTTGACGTTGTCCTTGACCGCCGCGCAGGTGGTGGGGTCGTCCATGAATTGCTCCAGGTCGATCATGCCGAGCGTGTAGCGCAGCGTCTCTTCGAATTGTTTGTCGTCGGAGGGATCGAGTTTGACGGCGTCGACGTCGCGCTTGATTGCGTTGAAGGTGTCGTCGAAGAGTTTCGCGGCCTTGTCCCTGCCGGCCTTGCCGAGCCATTCTTCGGGTTTTGCGGCGATTTGGAATTCCATCCGATCGCGCAAGAGTGGGGCGATCGTATCTCGGAAGAAGGCGACGTCTTCGTCGGTGGCGCCGGCCTCTTTCAATTCGGCTGCACGCGTTTCGATTCTTTTGGCCATCACGGGATCGGCGTTCTCGAACGCCTCGGTGTACTGCTTGCTGTATGCGAGGTACTCGTCGAACTTCTTGTCGATGATGCCGTTCACCATGTCGGTGAGCATCTTGTCGAAAGCGAGGGCCGTGATCTTCGCGTCCGGCGGCGGATTCTTCTTGCTTGCGTCGTCGAGGACCATCTTGAGCTGCGTGTCCAGTTTCTCCTTCCCGAGGCTGGAGCACTTGTCCAGACTCGCCTGGGCGAGTTTCATGAATTGCGAGCGGAAGGCGGTGTAGGCCTTCATACGCGCGTCGGAGGCGTCTGCGAGTTCTTTGCCGACGCGCGCGTCGAAGCCTTCGCGTCCGCCTATGGTGTATAGAATCGGGACATCGACGACGCGTTTCATCATGGCGTCCGTCCGCTCCTTCGCGATGTTCGCGATTTCTTTGGGGGAAACTTCCGGATTCGCCTGCTGCAGGCGCAGTTCTTCACTCGCGAGCAGTTTCGTCTCGAACGTGTTCCCTTGCTCGTCCTTTGCGTCGATCCAGGCGGCGGCGGACATTATTCGCTCTTTGCCGGCGCGAAGTGCGACGCGCCAGGGGCTGTTCGTGGAGTTGTCGTCGGCGAACTCGTTCTCCACGATGGTCTCGGCGTCGGCCTTGCCGTAGACATCCGGGTTCTCGACGAAGCGAGCCTTCAGCGTACCGATGTGGCCGTGTTTGGCAAGCATCGTATCGCCCGTGAGCGCGTCGACGAGCTCCTTGCGCTCGTTCTTGCCGAGCTTGGCGTAATCGTGCAGCGAGGAGTTTGGATTGTCGATGAGATCGTTTACAATCCCGCTCGTTTTTTTGCGAACGGCCTCGTCCAGCTTTTGGGCGAATTTCTCGGCATTGGCCACATGGTCGGCGGCTTTTTTCTCGAATGCCGCGCGCACGTCGTCCACGAATTTGCCGTCGACCGGCTTTTTATCGACATTCCGCGCCTGCAGCATTTCATTGAGCGTCTTGAAATAGAGCCTTTCAAGGCCGCGGCGGAGCGCCGGCCCGTCGGCAAGCTGGCGGTCGAGCGGCTTCTCGCGCCCGGAAAGCTTCGACAAAAACTCGCCCACGGGTTTGGATGCATCCATGACGTCTCTTTTCGCCTTCACTCCGTCGGCGCCGCCCTTGATGGAGTGCGAAATGATCGCGGTGTCGAGGCGATGCGACATTTCGGAGATGACGGCGCTCTTTTCCTCGTTGAAGAATTGCATGAAGCGCTGCACCTCGTCCTTGACGTCTTTATCGAGGTCGTCGCTCTTGACCTCGTGGGCCGGAGAATTGAAGTAGCGGTCGATCGCGCGTTCGACGGCGTTTTGCATCCGTGCGCGGAAGTCGCCGAGTAGAGAAGCATGCTGATTTTCGTCGATGTTCCCCTTTTTCTGCTGCCGGACGAGGATCTTTGCGAATCCCGCGATCGCCTTTTCCGCGAGCACCGGGGCCTTGACGTTGCGGAAGTCGCGCCAGGCCATCCCCACGCGGTTGATCTGCTTGGCCGCGTAGTCAAGGCCGCTGTTTGCCCCTCCCTCGAAGTGCATGCGGTCCTTGCCCTTGACGGCGTTGTCGATGCGGTTGTTGATTATGTCGGGGAGGGTGTGGCTGAAGAGTTTCTCGTAGAGCTCCCTGCCGCCGCCGACGGTGTCGACCACCGTTTGCATGTGGTCGGTCAGCTGGTTGACGAAATGCGAAACCCCGCGGTTTTGCATATAGCCGCCTTTCCCGTCCGCCCAGCGTTCGCCGTATTGGAGCTGGAGCGCCGGCACGAGTTTCTGCTGGAGGTACTCCTTGACCTTGTCCACCGCCGTCGCATCCTGCTGGAGCATGTTTTCGGCGCCGCGGGCGAAGTGCTTGATGACGAAGCGCGCCGCGCAGTTGTCGACGGCCGCGTCGCGGCGGAAGAGCTCCTTCATCGAGACGATGCTCCGGCCCAGCTCCCTTGCCTTGTCGGGAGACACGGCGGCGTTTTTGGCGGTGGCATTCCAGACGAGAATTGTTATCTCGTTGTTTTCCTTCGCGGCTGCGACGTTCACCGCCAACTGCTGCAAGACGCCGTAGTCCTTCTCGTCCAGGGGTTTGGGCCCCCCTGGGTTTTTCTCGGCTTCTGCGGCTTCCTTGACGAACTCGGCAGCGAGGTCGACCAGCGCTTCGAAATCGAAATTCGCTTCGATCGCCTCGTCTTGCTTGGCTTTGTCGCCGCCGGCGTAGTCGTGGACGTTCGCGATGCCGTCCTGGATGTAGAAGGGCAGCACCTTTTGGAGGAACGTTTCGATATGCGCCTCGACGTTCTTCACGCCTTTGAGCGCCAGAAGCCCCGTCAAACTCGCGCGGATGTCCGAAAGGAGCTTGCCGCCGTTCTGGTTCGCGACGTCAAGGCCGAACGCATCGCCTTTTTCGAGCGCGGCGCGCGCCAGGCTCTTGATGTTTGTATCGACGCCGATGCGCATCTTCGTCGCGTCGAGAAGGCCTTCAAGATGCGTGATCAGCGTGCGGAATTCCACTTCGCTCTTGACCATGCGCTCGCGCCCGGGACCTTCTCCTTCGACATCTGCGCAGTATTTATCGAGCACTGTGAAGTCGAGCCCGTACGCGTCGAGTTTCATGAAATCGCGTTTGAAGGTTTCCACGTCGCCCTTGAAGCCGCATTCGGCCATCGCCGCCCGGAAGAAATTGTGCAGCAGGTTGCGGCGTCCGCCGGGCGTGTTGAACACCTTGTCGTATTCTTCGAGCGCCGCCTTTATGTCGCGCCGGGAAAGGGCCTTGCCCGTCTGGATC
>DFGB01000031.1:0-11159 GCA_002371135.1 Verrucomicrobia bacterium UBA3761
GAGCGCAAGGGGGAAAATTAAAAAAATTTTGAGGTTTTGAGAGATGAAGGAATATTGCCAATGCCAATTCAACTTGTTTTTAACACAGAGGCACAGAGGAACAGAGATTCACAGAGAGAAGGAGCGGAAAAGCTGAAATCCTCTGTGTTCCTCTGCGACTTGAGTGCCTCTGTGTTAAAAATAGGGAAGAGGGAAGAGGGAAGAGGGAAGAGGGAAGAGGGAATAGGGAAGAGCCGCGCCTCCTTGCCGTAAGGGGCGGGCGAGACTCGGGCAGGCGAAGGCCGCGTCTGGTGCAGTCTTCGCGATTGCTTCGGGGGCGCTCGGCGTTTGCCTAGGGGGCACTCCAAAGCCGCTTCCCAAGCCCCCTTTTTCCCTTCTTGTATCTCCCGCTTTGCCCCTTGACCCTCTAGGGGGAAATATGCTATAATTAGCGCCCAACGATTTAAAACGCAACAAAAGGAAAACGATTCGCGATGGCAGAAATATCGGATATCAAAGAGGCCTTGGCCAAGTGTGCAGAGACTGGCGACTTCGCCCAAGCAGTAGGCATCATGCGCGAAAATGCAGCCGCGCTCGAAAGCGGCATGAAGGCGTCGGAATTGAAAGACGCATTGAAAAAGACGACCACCGACCGTCTTTTTCTTTCTTTTATCGACGCATGCAATTTCTCGCTCAAGCCGCTGGCCTCGCCGCTAGTGCGCCTGGAACGGCTGATGGCGCTGAGGCCCGGAACGCTCGTCTTCAGCGAGAAGTCGCTTGAGTGGGGACTGGGCATCGTGAAGAGGCTGGACTACTTCTACCGCAAGATTACGGTCGACTTCACATCGAAGCGCGGCCACCAGTTCACTTACGATGCAGCGCTAGACTTGCTCACCATCGCGCCGCCGGAGCACATCTTCGCAATCCGCCACGCCGACCCTGCTAGATACGAAACTCTTATCAAGGATACGCCGGGAGAGTTCGTCAAGGAAGTCATCAAGAGTTTCGGCGCCGGCTCGATGGGCATCCAGAAGCTTGAGGACGTCTGCATCAAGTGCGGCTTTGTCAAGAAGGACAACTGGAAGGCGTTTTGGGAAAAGGCGAAGGCTGCATTGCGCGGCGACAAGCGCGTCGTCATCCCCGTCCGCAAGACGGAGCCGATTACGATTCGCGAAGAAGTAGAAGATTACGGCGACATGTGGCTTAGCGCGTTCGCCCACGAGACCGATCCCAAGACAATCCTCGCCGCGGTCCGCGAATACATCGCAACAAGCGCATACGCAAAGCTCGAACCTGACAAGAAGGCGGAAGCGACGGAGATCCTCGCCGGACGTCTCGCGTTCTCGCTCGTGGCTGCGCGCCAGGTAGACGATGCACTCTACGCTCGCATCGCGCTCACAATCACCGCGATGAAGCTCCAGAACCCCGGCCCTGAAGAAATGCGCGCCTACCTCTGGGAGCGCAAGCGCTTCATCAAGGCCTCGGCGAACCTGCCTTCGCGCGACGTGAACGACCTCATCGCGTTCATGGCGACGGACGATGCGGCCCGCGCGAAAATCTGCGCCGCGATCGGCGAATTCAACTACCAGGCGGTCCAGGCCATCATCTCGCAGTTCGCCACGTTCCCGGAAGCGCGCGCGGCGATCGCCAAGGAACTCTCCTCCGCGCAGGCGCCCGCGACGCTTGTCACGCTCTTCGCAGGATCCTACAACCGCTTCAAAGCCGACTGGCCGGAGCTGCCGCCCTTCATCGCCATTCTCAAGAGCGCGATCGCCCTTGGCGAAGGACGCCAAAGCGGCGAGGTTCTCAGGATGCAGAACATCATCCGCCGCCTCTTCATGCAGAAGGAGTGGCTGGAGCAGACTTTGAACGCCCTCGAACCCGCCGAAAGGATGGCGTTCTTCGAACGCTTCCAGGCGTCGATTGCGTGGGACGCATCCACGCATCACACGATTGTCGTGAGAATGTCGAACATCGCGCCGGAACTCAAGAAGCACATCGTCAAGGCCGAGAAGAAGCGCGAATACGCCCGCCTCACCTCGCCGCGTTCCTATGCCGCGAAGAAGGCCGAGTATCTCAAGCTCATCAACGTCGACATGCCCAAGAACGTCCGCCGCATCGAATTTGCAAAGGGCTTCGGCGACCTCAGCGAAAACGCCGAGTACCAGTACGCAAAGGACGAGCAGCGCGCCCTCATGTACAAGCAGGGCGAGATGCAGAGCGAACTTGAAGCCGTCAAGGCCGACGAGTTCAAGGACGCGACGACGGAGGAAGTCATGCCCGGCGTGACGGTCGTCATCGAAACCCCGGACGGCGAGAAGACCTACACCATCCTCGGCGAATGGGACAACGACCTCGAGCGCGGCATCATCTCGTCCAAGACGCGCCTCGCGCTCAACATGCTCGGCAAGAAGGCAGGCGAGAATTTCGAGTTGCCCGGCGCCGGGCGCTCTGAAGTCGTGTTCGCCAAAATCCGCGAAATCCGCCCGCTCTCCGACGAGATCCGCGAATGGATGAAAGTCTAAGATCGCACATCTTTCAATAGAAGGAGGTTTATCATGGGAGTCTATGTAGAAGACGAAGGCAAAGAAGATTTGGGAAAGGAACTCGACGCCGGCGCTGAAGAAGAGAAGGAAGCGCAAGGCGTCAAGAAGCCAAACCGTCGCGCCCCGGTGATCGCCAAAACGCCGCCGCGAAAGGTCGAACCGATCGACACCGCCAAGGCCGTGGCGTTCGCGATGTCGATTGCAAAAGAGATGAAGCGCAACGCGCGCGAGGCCGACGCGAAGGCGAACGAGGACAACGGCATCAGGCTTTCGCGCCGCCCCGTTTCGCGCAACGGCAACAAGAAGGATGGTTCGCTCACCTTCCCCGAGGCCGACCTCAAGGAGTTCCGCAAGAACCTCCTCGCCGCCCGCGAGAAAGCCCTCAGCGCCGCCGATGCGATGAAGGCGACCGGCTTCAACGCTTCCGACGACCACGAGGCCGACGGCGGCGACGGCACCAACCAGACTCTGCGCCTCCAGGCGCTCGGCCAGGTCGGCAACATCAACCGCACCATCCAACAGATCGAAGAGGCGCTCCACCGCATCGACGACGGAACATACGGCATCTGCACCGTCTGCGGCCAGCTCATCCGCAAGCCGCGCCTTCTCAACCAGCCATTCGTCCTCACGTGCATGGAATGCCAGAACGACATGGAACAGGGCAAAATCCGCGGCGACGGGGTCAACGGCTGATTGGCGCAGACCGATGCGCACCTTCGTGATTCTCTTTGCGGCGACGGCGAACTTGACTCTGCTCGATGCGGTGGTCAAGGAATTGGCCGTCGCGCGCTTGAAAGGCGCGGGCGCGGTGGAAGTCGTCAAAGGATTCTTCAACCTCGCCTACGTGGAGAATCGCGGCTGCGCCTGGGGGATGTTGCAGAACCACGCCGTCGCGCTTGCAGTGGTCGGGGTGCTGGCGATGGCGCTCATAGCATGGCAGCGCCGCCGGCTGTTCGACCCGCTCGCGCTGCCGTTCAAGCCCAAGACGAACGCCTTTATCGCGCTCGCGGCGGAGAGCTTGATGTATGCGGGCATCCTCGGCAATTTGATCGACAGATTCTACAGGGGATGCGTCGTGGATATGTTCGACTTCCACATCGCGTCAAGCCATTTCCCTTGCTTCAACCTCGCCGACTCCTACTTGACTATTTCAGTCGTTCTTCTCCTGACCGCGATTTTCAAGCGCCAGGGTGTTGCGCCCGGTCTTGACAAGCCACCTCGAAAAGCGGTATAATTTACACCAAAGATTACAAAGGGACACTTCAACATGAGCGAAGATTTGCAGAGCCTACTCGAAAGGATCAACCGCGACGGCGTAGAAAAAGCCCGTGCCGAGGCGGCGAAGATCGTCGCAGACGCGAAAGCCGAAGCGGCAAAGATTGTCAAGGAAGCGCAGGCCCTCGCGGCGGCGACAAAGGCCGAGTCCGAACGCGTGGCGGAGGACAATGCAGAGCGCGCGGCGGAGACGATCCGCCAGAGCGCCCGCGACACCTTGCGCAAGGTCGAGGATTCCGTCACGGAACTTCTCAAGAAGCTTCTCGCGGAGAATGTCGACCGCGCTCTTGCGAACGAGAAGACGCTGACGGAGATCGCGTCGAAGGTCGTGGTGGAATTCGCGACTACGGGCGACGTCGAAGTCGCGGCCGCGGGCAAGTTCGCCTCGGCCCTCAAGGCCGCGCTCGCATCCAAGCCGTCCATCAAGGTCGTCACCGATGAAACGCTCGGGACGGGCTTTTCCGTCAAGTTGGACGGCGGCCGCGTCGAGCATTCATTCAAAGGCGACGTTCTCGCAGAAGAGCTTTCGCGCCGTCTGCGGCCGGAACTCGCCAAACTCGTCAGGGGCTGAGCATGACGGTCGACTACATCGTTGCCAGCCTGCCGCCGCTCGAATTCGGCGTTCCGCCTGCGATCGACGAAGAACGCTTCGCCCAGCTCGCAGGCGGGCGCATCGCGGCGGAAATGGCCAAGTGGCGCGAACTCGAAACCGAACTGCGCAACGCGATGGCTGTTGCGCGCGGCAAGGCGAAGGACGCGCGGCCGGCAAAGGGATGTTCGCTCTACTGGCGCCAGCGCATCGCCGCGTGCTTCCAGGAAAAGGACATCGCCAAGCGCGATGAACTTCTGGACAGGGTGTGGTGGGATGCGGCGCTCGAGCTCGTCCCCCCTTCCGCCCCGCTCGGCAAAGGGGCGCTCGCGGCATATGGCGTCCGTCTTGCCATAGCATGCAAGCGAGCAAGAATTTCGCCCGCCGCCGGTGCGGACGCTTTCGATGCGCTGACCGCCGGCTCGAAACTGGATTTCAATTGATATTCATCTCGCAAACGTTCTTTCCATCATGACTGCAACTGGTAAAATCTCCGCCGTCAACGGCAACATGATCACCGTCAAATTCGAAGGTGCGGTGGCTCAAAACGAAGTAGGCTACGCCCTTCTCGGAGACAAGAGGCTCATGGCCGAAATCGTCCGCGTCCGCGGCGAGAAAGCCGACATGCAGGTCTTCGACGCCACGACCGACCTGGCGATTGGAGACAAGGTTGAATTCTCCGGCGAACTGCTCGCAGCGGAACTCGGCCCCGGCATGCTGGCGCAGGTCTACGACGGTCTCCAGAACCCGCTTGGCGAACTTGCAAAAGCGGCCGCAAAGATTTCGAAAGACGCCGAATACTTCCTCCAGCGCGGCATGTACATTCCAGGTCTGCCGCGCGACAAGAAATGGGACTTCCACCCGACCGCCAAAGTCGGCGACCGCGTCACCGCCGGTGAATTTCTCGGCTGGGTCACCGAAGGCATCTTCGACAACAAGACGATGCCGGGCCACAAGATCATGGTCCCCTTCGCGCTGCGCGGCGTCTATACGGTAAAGTCGATCGCGCCCGCGGGCGACTACACGGTGGTCGAAGACATTGCGACACTCGCCGACGCGGCAGGCAAGGAAGTCAAAGTCCAGATGATGCAGCGCTGGCCGGTCAAAGTGCCGATCAAGTGCTTCGTCGAACGACTCGAACCGACCGAGACGCTGGAAACGACCGTCCGCACGATCGACACGTTCTTCCCCGTCGCGGTTGGCGGCACGTATTGCATTCCCGGTCCCTTCGGCGCCGGCAAGACGGTGCTCCAGCAGACGACCGCGCGCTACGCCAAGGTCGACATCGTAATTTCCGCCGCTTGCGGCGAACGCGCCGGCGAGGTCGTGGAAACGCTCAAGGAGTTTCCTGAAATCGTCGACCCCAAGACCGGCCAGTCGCTGATGAAGCGCACCATCATCATTTGCAACACGTCGTCCATGCCCGTCGCCTCGCGCGAGGCGTCCGTGTATACGGCGGTGACGCTTGCGGAATACTTCCGCCAAATGGGGCTCAACGTCCTCGTGCTGGCAGATTCCACGTCGCGCTGGGCGCAGGCGATGCGCGAACTCTCGGGACGCCTTGAGGAAATCCCGGGCGATGAAGCGTTCCCGGCCTACCTCGAAAGCCGCATTGCGGCGTTCTACGAGCGCGCCGGGCGCGTGAAACTGAAAGACGGCACCACGGGTTCCGTCACCATCGGCGGCACCGTATCGCCCGCCGGCGGCAACTTCGACGAGCCTGTCACGCAAGCGACGCTCAAGGTCGTCGGCGGCTTCCACGGCCTCTCCCGCGCCCGCTCCGACTCCCGCCGGTACCCGGCCATCGACCCGCTCGATTCCTGGAGCCACTACAACTCCGTCATCGAGCAGGACAAGGTCGAAAAGGCCCGCTCCATCCTGCGCAAGGGCAACGAAATCGGCCAGATGATGAAGGTCGTGGGCGAAGAAGGCACCAGCCTCGAAGACTTTGTAACGTATCTCAAGGCGGAATTCCTCGATGCCGTGTACCTCCAGCAGAACGCGTTCTCGGAGTCCGACGCAACAACGCCTGTCGAGCGTCAGAAGGTCATGTTCTCGGTCGTCGAAAAGGCGCTCTTGAGTTCCTACGGATTCGCGGACAAGGATGCCGCGCGCAAGTTCTTCATGAATCTCCAGCAGGTGTTCATCGACTGGAACGACAAGCCGTTCAACTCGCCCGAATTCACTTCGATGCGGAGCGAACTCATCTCCAAAATCGAGGCCGCCGCCTAGTGACGACAATCAAGATAATCGGCGCGGCCTGGACCGCCACCCAGAAAGACGAACCTCCCGAAGAGGGAGAGTTCGTCTTTGTCTCCGACCCGAATTGCACTTCCTACGACTGGCTCGCCGTATACGACGAATTCCCGCGCCGCAAAAAAAACGCGCTCGTCCGCAACGGCAAGTTTCCTCTCGCCTGCCCGCAAACGAACACAATCCTGCTCACTCTCGAACCGACCAGCGTCAAATTCTACAACCGCGTCTACACCGGCCAGTTCGGCCATCTGCTCACAAACCGCCCGTACGAAGCGGAGCGACACCACCACTACCACTTCGGCCGCGGATACTACGCATGGTTCATCGACCGCTCGTACCCGGTCGTGCGCTCGCTTCCGTCCCCTGAAAAGACGAAGTGCATCTCCGCCGTCTATTCGGCGAAGAACATGCGCCACACCCTCCACCACGCGCGCAACGAACTTCTCGACTACCTCGTCGCAAATGTGAAAGGGCTCGACCGCTTCGGCAAGGGAGTGCGGCCGATAACGCACAAGGAAGACGCGCTCGACGATTACAAATACCACCTCGCAATCGAGAATCACATCGCGCCTGGCCACTGGAGCGAGAAGATCGAGGATGCGATTCTTTGCGAATGCCTCCCCTTCTACGCAGGCGATCCGGAACTTGGCAAAATACTGCCGCCCGGGAGCTTCATACCGATTCCAATCGACGATCCACCGGCCGCAGCGCGAATCGTCAACGACGCCATCGCCGCCGGCGAGTACGAAAAGCGCCGCCCCTTCATTCTCGAAGCCAAGCGCATCATCCTCGAAAAATACAACTTCCGCTCTCAGATCATCGAAGTCATCCGCGCCGCCAAAAACGACACGAGGCCGTTTCCAAAGGACTTCGAGCGCGGCTATCTGCTAACACGCAAACGCACTCGCCTCACCCTGCGCGGAGCTTTCGGCGACCTTCTACACCACATCGAACGCATCTTCAACAGAAAGCAGGTGTCCCAATGGCAGAACGTCCCGTGAACAATGCATCCGGCGCCGATTTCGAGGCAAAAGCCGCAAAGGCGTATGCGCTCTTCGCACCCATCGCCGCCAAGTATCATTTTTCGTTCAGGCGCAACGCCATCACCTGCAACGCCAATCCTTGCATGGCGTTTCTCGGCAACCATTCATCCGGCAAATCGTCGATGATAAACTGGCTGCTGGGCGAGGATGTGCAAGATACGGGGCTGGCGCCGACCGACGACGGCTTCACATTCATAATGTACGGCGAGCGGGACGATTTCCACGGCCTCGCCGCGCTTGAACGCCTGCCGGCCGAATACGCCGCATTCAGAAATTTCGGCGATGCGTTCGTAAATTCCCTGCGCGTCAAGCTCCGCCCCGTCGAATTCCTGAAAAACGTCACGCTCGTCGACAGCCCCGGCATGATCGATTCCGCCGAGAAAACGGCCGAACGCAACTACAACTTCGAAGGCGTCGTCCGTGCGCTCGCGGAGCTTTGCGATCTCGTCTTCTATATGTTCGACCCAGACAAGCCGGGCACGACCGGAGAGACTGTGAACATATTCGCCCGCTGCCTCTCCGGCGTCACTTTCAAACTGCGCATACTCCTCAACAAGTGCGACGGCTTTTCGAGCCTCTACGACTTCGCCCGCACATACGGCACGCTCTGCTGGAATCTCGCGCGCGTCCTGAAGACGAAAGACATGCCGAAAATATGGACCGTCTACTCGGGCGAAGAGCGCACCGCCACCGCGCAGTCGATAGATCTCTCCGACTTCAACCACTGCCGCGACGAATTCCGGGCCGTCGTCAACGATGGCGCGGCAATGCGAAGAGACAATCTTGTTTCGCAGTCTCTCGCCGATTTCCAGGGGCTTTCGATCAGGATGCGAATGGTGAATCTCGTATGGAGGAAATGCGCTCTTGCGAATTTCGTCGCTTCACTCGCCGTAATCGCGACGTCTGCATCGGCATTCCTGCTCTGGCGCCACTGCTACGGGCAAAGCGTGTTCGCCACAATCTGCGCGGGGGCGCTCGCAGTCGCCGTCTTCCTTGTCGCGGCGTTCGCCGCCCGCTTCGTCTCGCGATCGATCCGCTGCCGCTATGCAGACCAAATCGACAGCCTTTTCCATCGCGAATATCGTAGCGAGATCACCATCGGCATTCACGACGACATACTGCGAACATGGGACGAGATTCGCGAAGAGACGGCAAAGACAATCAAAGACGTCCCGCTCCGCCTTCCCCTCTTCGGCGAGTTCTGGCGCAAACGCCTCCAGAGAGAAATGAAGCGCTTGATGCGTTGAAAATCGAAAATCGGAGAATGCCGAAGGCGGGACTCGAACCCGCACGCCCGATACTGGGCAAAGGATTTTAAGTCCTCTGCGTCTGCCATTTCGCCACTCCGGCTTGTGAAATCGCCGCATATTATACCATTTATCGCGGCGTGCGGTCAAGCAGTCTAAAAAGCAAAACGCGCTGCGATCCCGGAGGGGAACGCAGCGCGTTGCAGGAGTAAGCTATAGGTCTCGACCGCTACTTACGAAGCAGAAGAAGCGGAGTTGTTGGAAGTGCCCCAGGCGTAGTGCGAGAACGCCTTGTTGGCGGCGGCCATCTTGTGGACGTCGTCGCGCTTCTTGATGACGCTGCCCTGACCGAGGAACGCGTCGACGATTTCAGCGGCGACGGCGGCAGGCATGCCCATGCCATGACGGGCGCCGGCGAACTGCGTGGTCCAGCGGAGCGCGAGCGAAAGCTGGCGGTTCGGCGCAATCGGCACTGGAACGGGATACGTGGTGCCGCCAACGCGACGGGTCTTCACCTCGACAGTCGGCTTCATGTTGTCGATGGCAGCGGAAACGACTTCGAGCGCATCCGTATAGACGGTTTCGCCCTTCGTGAACTTGGCGGGATCAGCCGCGAGCGCTTCCTTCACCTTGTCGATCGCACCATAGACGATCTTCTCTGCGACCGACTTCTTGCCATCCTTCATGATCACGCGGATCATGTGCGAGACGAGCTCCGAATTGTACTTCGGGTCGAGGATGACGCGCTTGGAAATCTTGCGTTTTCTGCGTGACATGGCTTACTTCCCTTCTTCCTTCTTCTGACGCTTCATGCCATACTTGGAACGGCTGCGGTTGCGGCCGGCGACGCCGAGGGAGTCGAGCTTGCCGCGGACGATGTGGTAACGCACGCCAGGAAGGTCCTTCACACGACCGCCACGAACGAGAACGACGGAGTGTTCCTGAAGGTTGTGACCTTCGCCGGGGATGTAGGCCGTAACTTCGTAGCCCGTCGTGAGACGCACACGGGCGACCTTGCGGAGAGCCGAGTTAGGCTTCTTGGGGGTCATCGTCTTAACGATGAGACACACGCCACGACGCTGGGGGCACGCCTTGAGCGCCGGCGATTTCGAGTGCTTCGCCAAGGGGTGACGCCCCTTGCGGATCAACTGATTGATTGTAGGCATTTAACTTTATTCCTTGCTTACTCCAAAGTTTTTGGATATTTTATCATATTTTCCCCTGTTCTGGCAAGGGGGAAAATTACAAAACGTTATTCCTGCACGCTCCATTCTTCGGTTTTCGCGCGCTGGGAGACTTCCTTCGAATAGACGTCGCTTTCATCCGGGGCCGGAGGCTTTTCGTCGAAAGCGTTCTCGAACTTGGGAAGCGGACGCTCCGGGGCATCCTCGCGCAGGACGGCAGGCGCACCGGTGCCGGTGGTGGCATTAGGCTTTGCAGCGGCGCCGGTGACGCGGCGCGCGGCCTCAAGTTCCGATTCCGTCACCGCTTCGCGCTCATCCACCTCCGCCTTTGCATCGGCATCGACCACGCCAAGACGCGAACCTCGGGGCGGCAGAGGCTTGAGAAGCGGGTCGTCATCCTGGATCATCGTGCACTTGAGGGGCTCCTTGATATACTCCTCGATCTCGGGAATCGCGAAAGATTCATCCTCGTCGGCGAAGCTGATGGCGATGCCTGTGTTGCCGGCGCGGCCTGTGCGCCCGATTCGATGGACGTAATCTTCCGCCTCGTAGGGGAAGTCGAAGTTGATGACGTAGCCGACATCGTCGACGTGGATACCGCGTCCGGCGACGTCGGTCGCGACTACGATCTTGACCTCGCCGTCGCGAAACGCATCAAGAACAGCCAGGCGCTTCGCTTGACTGACGTCGCCCGAAAGCATTGCCACGGACACGCCGCGCACCTTCAAAGACTCGTACACGTCTTCCGTCGTGCACTTGCGGTTGCAGAAGACGAGAGTGCGGGTCTCCGGATGCAGTGCAATGTGGTTGAAAAGAACCTTGAACTTGTCTTCGGCACGGACGATGTAGACGACCTGGCGGACAGTATCGGTGGCGTTCGTTTCGGTCGCAACTTCGGCCTTGTACGGCTCCTGCATCCAATTCATCGCGAGCCGCATCACAACATCGCTGAGCGTGGCGGAATAGAGCATCGTCGCGCGCTTGTCCTTGGGCGGGAGGTAGCTCATGATCCTGCGCACGTCGGGGATGAAGCCCATGTC
>DFGB01000031.1:11216-12935 GCA_002371135.1 Verrucomicrobia bacterium UBA3761
CGAGCATGCGGTCGGCCTCGTCGATTACGAGCGTATCGACGTGGGAGAGATTGATCACATGGCTCTTGACGAAGTCGAGAAGCCGGCCGGGCGTGGCGACGAGCAAATCGACGGGGGCGTCGAGAACTTCTTTGCGCTGGCGGTCGTAATCCATACCGCCGTATACTGCGAGGTACCTGAGCCCCGTATACTTGCCGATTGCGTCGGCATCCTTGCAAATCTGGATGACGAGTTCGCGGGTGGGAGCGATGACGAGCGCACGGGGATTGCCGCCGGTCGTCGCCCTCTGCTCTGGCGAACGGAGGTAGCGCGTGAGGATTGCGACGAGAAACGCGGCCGTCTTGCCGCTGCCGGTTTGCGCCTTGCCGGCGATGTTCTTGCCCTGGAGAGCCTGCTCAAGCGAAAGCGCCTGGATCTCGGTGCAATATTGAAAGCCGAGATCGGCGATGCCGTGCATCACTTCAGAGGGGAGATCGAAATCTTGAAAACGCTTGCGCCCTTCCTGCGGCTCGACGACGAACGACGCCGGGTCCCACGCTTCGTGGGCGGCTTTGCGCGCAGCCAGCTCCGCAGAAGCGATTTCTCCGCCGGGACGCTTTTCGCCCGGAGCGGTATTGGCTTGCTTGGGGCCGTTGTTGCGCTGTGGACGCTGAGGACGGTCGTTGCGGCGCTCCTGCTGCGCACGCTCCTGATTGTTGTTAGAGCGCTGCTTATTCTGCTGCGGGCGCTGGGTTTGATTGCGTTCGCGCTTCTGATTCTGCTGCTGACGGCGATCGCGATTGTCCTTTGCGCCCTGCCCCTGGCGGGATTTATCCTGGCGGCGATCCTTGTCCTTGCCGCGGCCGCCGCGACCGCGATTCTTGCCGCCACCCTTGCCGGAGTCGCGCGGGTCCTTATCCTTTTTCCCGCCGGAGAATACCGCGGCGAGTTTCTTCAAAAAACCAAATGCCATGTCGAAAAATTCGAAATGCTGAGGAAATTCGAGGTTCGAGACAGGATATCCGAGGAGCGGGGCTCGCACCTCGCGCCCCGGATATCGAATCTCGAACCTGTGCCGAATTAGCGCTTGGAGAACTGGAAGCGCTTGCGTGCACCGGGCTGGCCGGGTTTCTTGCGCTCTTTCATGCGGCTGTCGCGAGTCATGCAGCCGGCCTTCTTGAGCGCGGCGCGGGTCTCGGCATCGGCCGCGACGAGTGCGCGGGCGAGACCGTGGCGAATCGCTCCGGCCTGACCGGAAATGCCGCCGCCCTTTGCAAACACGACGACGTCGACCTTCGACATGTCGTAGCCGGAGATTGCGATCGGCTGTTTGAGGTAGTCGCGAAGCGCCTCGGACTGGATGTAGTCCTCGAGCTTGACGCGGTTGACGAACCACTCGCCCTTGCCTTCAACGAGATTGACACGGGCGGTCGCGGTTTTACGACGACCTGTTCCTGCGGAAATTGTCTTCTTGACCATGACTTTCTACTCCTCTGATTAGAGCTTGATTTCCACGGGCTTCTGCGCGGCGTGCGTGTGCTCGGGGCCGGCAAAGACCTTCACGCGCGTCATCATCTTGCGTGCGATGTTGTTCTTGGGAAGCATGCCCCAGACCGCTTCCTTGATCATGCGATCGGGATGAGTGGCACGCATGGTGGCCGCGCTGAAACGCTTGAGGCCGTTGCGGTAGCCGGAATAGCGCTGATACTCCTTCTGCTCTTCCTTCTTGCCCGTGAGCTT
>DFGB01000031.1:13010-13352 GCA_002371135.1 Verrucomicrobia bacterium UBA3761
TTGACGACGACGACGAACGCGCCGGCATCGACAGAGGGATCGAACGTGGGCGAATCCTTGGCACGAAGCTTGTTCGCCACTACAACCGCCAGCCGTCCAAGCGGCTGGTCCTTCGCATCTACGACGAACCACTGGCGTTTTTCGCCCGGGTCCTGAGCGCGATAGCTCTTTTGCATCTTTTTATCCTTTTTTTGCGGGTTTGTGCCCATTTTCCCGGGTTTTGTCCGCACTGCGCCCCCGTCACCATGACGGAAAACGTGAAGCCGGTTTCCCCCCGACTTCGGTCATTGGTCGCATATTATACCAAATTTTCTCAGCCGTGGCAAGGGGGGGGGGGGGGGG
>DFGB01000042.1 GCA_002371135.1 Verrucomicrobia bacterium UBA3761
CCGCTTTTGCTTTCCACGCGACACGGTTGCCCTGCATTCCCCGCGCCCCCTTGCGCAAATGCGGGCGATATGGTACAATACGCTCCCAACGCGAAACAAGGAGAAAAATGGCTGAAGAATGCACCCATGATTGTTCCACATGTTCCCAGAAATGCTCCGACCGCAAGGAGGAATTCGATTTCTCGGCGGCGATGAACAAAGCATCGAAGATAAAAAAGGTGATTGCCGTCGCGAGCGGCAAGGGAGGGGTCGGTAAGAGTTTCGTGACTGCGATGCTCGCCGTCGAGGCGATGCGAGAGGGCAAGAAGGTCGCCATTCTCGACGCCGACATCACCGGCCCCTCGATCCCGAAGGCGTTCGGGCTTTCCGGCGGGACGTTTCAGGGCGAGGATGGCATCGAGCCGCAGACGACGACGGGCGGAATAAGGATCATCTCTCTCAACATGCTTGTCGCCGATCCGTCGGATCCCGTCGTCTGGCGCGGACCTGTCATCGCCGGCGCGGTGAAGCAGTTCTGGACCGACGTGCATTGGGGCGATATCGACATCATGTTCGTCGATATGCCGCCCGGGACCGGCGACGTGCCGCTTACCGTGTTCCAGTCGCTGCCGGTCGATGGCGTCGTCGTCGTTTCTTCGCCGCAGGAACTCGTTGAGATGATCGTTTCCAAGGCCGTCAAGATGGCGGCGATGATGAAGAAGCGCGTAATCGCTCTCGTGGAGAACATGAGCTATTTGAAGTGTCCTGACTGCGGCAGGGAGATCGAGGTGTTCGGTCCGTCCCGCGCGGCCGGGCTCGCCGCGAAGTTTTCAATCCCCCATACGATGCGCGTACCGATCGACCCGGCGCTCGCCGCCGCGATCGATTCCGGCACGGCGGAACTCGCCGAGGTCCCCGGCTTCGCGGAGTTCTGGAAAAGCCTCGGCATGTAAAGTTGAGACTCATCCCCTATGATCACAGAGAAAATACTTGCGCGCATGTGCACCGAAATCGGTGTGGGCGCGCGTCAGATCGCCGCCGTCGAGAAGCTTCTCGGCGAAGGCTGCACCGTCCCGTTCATCGCCCGCTACCGCAAGGAAGCGCATGGCAACCTCGATGAAGTCCAGATCGGCAAAATCAAGGAGCGTCTTGAATACTACGGCGAACTCGAGGACCGCAAGAAGACTATCCTGAAATCGATCGACGAACAGGGCAAACTCACGGAGGAACTCGAGCAGAAAATCGCCGACTGCTTCCAGAAGACGGCGCTCGAAGATATCTACCAGCCATACAAGCCCAAGCGCCGCACACGCGCTCAGATTGCGAAGGAGAAGGGCTTCGAGCCACTCGCGGACGAAATCTGGGACGGCGGCGAACCGCAGGCCACGGACGAGGAACTCCAATACGCGCGCGACATCATCGCCGAGCGCATCGCCGACGATTCGACCGTGCGCGGGCTCGTCCGCCGCGCCTTTGCGACGAAGAGCGTCGTCAAATCGGTCGTCGCTTCGCCAAAGCCGGAGCAGCCCACGAAGTTCGAGCAGTATTACGATTTTTCGGAGCCGATCGCCACGATCCCCTCGCACCGCTACCTCGCGATCCGGCGCGGCCAGAACGAGGGCGTCCTCTGGGTGCGGCTTGAACTCGACAAGGGGCCCGTCATTGAAGACATCATCGACGCGATAGGCCGCGACGGCGAGCAAATCCGCCTCGCCGCCGAAGACGCCTACAAGCGCTTGCTCGCGCCGAGTTGCGAGATCGACGTCACGGTCGAAAAGAAACTCGCCGCCGATCGCGAGGCGGTCGAGGTGTTCGCGGAAAACCTGCGCCACCTGCTGCTCGCAAGTCCCCTCGGCGAAAAATCAGTCCTCGCCATCGACCCTGGCATCCGCACCGGCTGCAAGGTGGCGATGATGGATGCGACGGGGAAGTATCTCGGCAAGACCGTCATATTCCCGATGCAGAAGCCGGAGGAGGCGGAGAAGGTCGTCGGGCTAATCGTGCAGAAGTACAAGCCCGAAGCGATAGCCGTCGGCAATGGAACGGCGGGGCGCGAAACCGAGGCGTTCGTGCGCGGCGTGCTGAAGCGGCTGGGGCGGCAGGATGTGATGGTGGTGAGCGTTTCGGAGGCGGGCGCTTCGGTCTACTCGGCGAGCGAAATCGCGCGCCAGGAATTCCCGGACCTCGACCTGACCGTGCGCGGCGCGATTTCGATCGGCCGCCGCCTTCAGGACCCGCTTGCCGAACTTGTCAAGATCGACCCCAAGGCGATCGGCGTAGGGCAATATCAGCACGACGTCCACCAGCCGCTCCTCGGCGCGAAACTCGATGAAGTCGTCGTCAGCTGCGTGAACGGCGTCGGCGTGGAACTGAACACGGCCTCCGCGCCACTGCTGGAGCGCGTTTCCGGCGTGGGCGCGAGCCTCGCCAAGGCGATAGTGGAGTGGCGCAACCAGCACGGGCGCTTCCGTTCGCGCGAACAGCTCAAGGAAGTGCGCGGGCTCGGCCCCAAGGCATTCGAGCAATGCGCGGGCTTCCTGCGCATCCGCGGGGCGGAGAACCCGCTCGATTCGAGCGCCGTCCATCCCGAACGCTACGCCCTGGTGGAGCAAATGGCGCGCGACGTCGGCGTTTCGCTCAAGGAACTCGTCGGCAACAGCGCCGCGGCCGCGAAAATCGACGTCCGTCGCTACATCACGAACGAAGTCGGCGAGCCGACGCTAAAGGACATCGTCCAGGAACTCGTCAAGCCCGGCCGCGACCCGCGCAAGGTTTTCGAGATGCCGCGCTTCCGCGAGGACGTCACGAAAATCGAAGACGTCAAGGAAGGGCAGAAGCTCGAGGGAATAGTCACGAACGTCACGGCGTTCGGCGCGTTCGTCGATATCGGCGTCCACCAAGACGGGCTCGTGCACCTCTCGGAACTTTCAGACCATTATGTGACGGACCCCAAGAGCGTCGTCAAAGCCGGCGACAAGATTACGGTGACGGTGATCGGCGTCGATAGAGAACGCGGGCGTATTTCGCTGAGCGCGAAATCCAAACCCGTGTTCGGAGGTTCGGCCGGCGCGGCCCGCACGAACGGCGGTCAGCGCCGCGAACGGCGCACCTCGTTTTCATCTCCCGGCGCCCAGGGCTTCTCATGCAACCCGTTTGCGGGGTTGTAGCAAGAGAGCGGCCGCGCAATGCGCGGCCGCTCTCTTGCCAAGTAGGAAGTAGGAGATTTGTCGGCCGGGTTGGCCGTGCGCATCATTTCCTACCTCCTACTTTCTACTTACAACGGTGCACGGCCGCTTTGCGGCCGTGCACCGTTGTTTACCCGATTGCGATCTTGCGCGGCTGCGTTTCGGGACGCTTGCGGACCGTGACCGTCAAGATGCCGTTCTCGACCTTGGCGGCGAGCGTGGAGGGGTCGGCCATTGCCGGCAGGTCCGCGCTCATCGCGTAGTCGCCGCGTTCGAATTCCGTGACCACCTGCTTGAACCCAGCCGGGTTCTGGTGCTTCGTGGCGGTCTTCAGCGTGAGCGTGCGGCCTTCGATGTGCAGTTCGATCTCGTCCTTGGCGATGCCGGGGAGTGTGATCTTGAGTTCGTAGTCCTCCGGACGCTCGGTGAAAGTAGCGGCCGGCGCAGAGTAGGTTTTCTCGTTCATGGCAATTCCTTTCTTCCTTTAATGGTTAACCTTCGATGGCGATGCGGTGGGAGCCGACGGCTTCGGCCTTCGGCAGTTCGATGCGGAGGATGCCGTCGGTGAACTTGGCGCTGGCCTTTTCGGCGTTGACGCGGAACGGGAGTTCGAAACGGCGGCGCCAGGCGCATTCGGCGCCCTCGGCGGGCTTGTCGGCGATCGTGACGGCCTGCGGGTCGAGCGTGAGGTCGACGTCCTTGGCCGTTCTGCCGGGGAGTTCGACTTCGACGTAGATGGCGTTGTCGTCGAGGAAGGCGTTCACGGGAGGGAAGCGCCCGGCGGCGCGGTCGCGCATCGATTTGAAGAGGCGGCTGTCGGCATTCAGGAAATCATCGAGGAAACTCCAAGGATTGATGTTCATCAGTGTATTCATTTTCTTTTTCCTTTCCATTGCCTCTTGTGGCAACGCCCCGTATATTGCAATACCCGTGCCACATGCCATTGTGGCGGCCGAGCGCGACATTTCGCGCCATTTTGTCCCGCTCGCTGCGACATAACGACCGCTTGGGAGGCATCCGCCGAGTGCCCCCTAGGCAAACGCCGAGTGCTCCCTAACGAATCGCCGAGACTGCACCAAGCGAGAGCCTCGTCTGCCCCAAGCTCTCACCATGTATTTCCCACAGTAGAAAGGAGAAACGGCGAACATCGAAAAATACTCTTCTCGACTTTTCAATTTCCCTCCCCCAGATATAAACACCCTTGTTTTCTGTCTTAAAAATATGATATAATATGTACCGATGAAACGAAAGGAAGGTTGTAATGGAGGGAAAACTTTAAGAAAACCTGAAGAATTGGAAGGAACGTGCGACCCGCCATCCTTTAATCTTGAGGGGCGCGAGGCAGGTTGGAAAAACCTATTTGGTGAGGGAGTTTGCCCGCAAGTGCTTCAAGCATTTCATCGAGGTCAACTTTGAGGAGGATGCGTCGTTTGTCAAGTTTTTCGAGTCTAAAAACCACTGGCATCCCATAGGAAAAATGTTTTAACACAGAGTCGCAGAGCCACAGAGTTCACGGAGAAAAAGTTGAGTCTTTAAACTTTGCGTGAATATGGATCAAAGATTTGTAAATGGCAAACCATGAAAAACTCCGTGTTCTTTGTGCCTCTGTGGCTCTGTGTTGAAAAAACAATGGGATGCTAGTGTCTAAAAACCTTTTTATGATTCGGCAAAATCGAGGTGAAGGTTGCTGCTGAACGACTATATAGGCGAGGCGACGGCTTATGACAAGAAGCTGATGCTTGAGCGCAAGGACCCGACGAGCTGGCTCAAGAGCGTCAGCGCGTTCGCCAATACACAGGGTGGAAGGCTACTCTTTGGCGTGGCGAACGACGGCGTACTTGTCGGCCTCGCTGACGCGCAGGGCGATTCCGAGTTCATCAGCGAAACGATCAAGATGCAGATGGACCCCGTGCCGGAGATCGACCTTTCGATCCATGAAGAGGGCGGCAAACAGTTCGTGGTCGTCGAGATAAAGGCCGGCTCGGAGACGCCGTACTACACGTTCGTGAAGGGCCACCGCGATGCCTTCATCCGCATCGGCAACGAGAGTGTCAAGGCTAATGCAATCCAATTGAAGCGGCTTGTGCTGAAAAGCACGGGGCAAACCTGGGACGTCCTTGATTCGCCGTTTTTGCGCACGAACTATGCGTTTGACGCTCTGCGAGCGGCGTATTTCAAAAAGACAGAGATGCCCTTTGAGGAAAGCGACTTCAAATCGTTTGGCCTTGTCGGCAGTGATGGATTTCTGACGAATGCAGGAGCTCTGTTTGCCGACGATTCTCCAATTCGCCATTCGCGTTTATTCTGTACACGGTGGAGAGGTTTGACCAAGGCCGATGGGGTCATGGAGGCTGTGGACGACCATGAGTATTCCGGTAGCCTCCTTTCGCTCCTGAGTGCGGCCAAGCTCTTCGTTGAGACGAACTCCAAGATGATGTGGCGCAAAAAACCAGGTGGCCGTGATGAGTTCCCGGAATATCCGCGTCGCGCATACGAGGAGGGGATCGTGAATGCACTCATCCATCGCGACTACCTGGAGGTTGGCAGCGAAGTTCATATCGACATATTTGACGATCGGATGGAGATATTCTCTCCCGGCGGGATGCCGAGCGGAGACATAGTGCAGGACTTGGGATTGCACCGAGTATCGTCACTGCGTCGTAATCCTGTCATTGCCGACCTCTTCCAGCGGCTTGATCTTATGGAACGGCGTGGCAGTGGGTTTGGCAAGATACTCCGCGCATACGACCTTGAATCACACAAGCGCGGACGGGATTTCAGGGTGCTGTTCAGTTCGATTCACATGGGTTTCACGCTTGTATTGCCGAACCTGAACTATGGGCAGACAATTGAGGGCCTTGTAGGCGAAGAACCGATGGATGGCAGCGGCAAGGCCGATGTGATGGGTGAATCTTTGGTAAGGGCCGTTGGCGACGTGGATTGGGACGTGGATAAGAACGTGGTTAGGATTTTGGACGTGGTTAAGGGCGAGCCTCATGTCACGCAGCAAGAAATTGCGACCAGGCTGAACTTGTCGCTTCGAGGAGTGGAAGATATGATAAAGAGAGCTAGGGAGAAAGGACTCATCCGACGTGTCGGCGGCAAACGCTTTGGCCATTGGGAGGTCGTGAAGTGATGACGGAACGGAACATGGTGGGGCGAGGCGTCCCGTCGAGCCGCAAGGAAAACGATTTGAAAGGAACGCTGAAATGACCAGGAAACTGATGATGATGGTTGCAACGTTTGCCGTGGCGTTTGGCGTATGGGCCGCGACGGAAACGGTCGGCGGCTACACGTGGACATACCGAATCAACGGCGATACGGCGAAGATTTACGGGACTTACAATGGTTATCCGCCATATTACACACCTGCCATCTCGCCCAGTCCAACTGGTACCGTGACGATCCCATCCACTCTCGGTGGCAAGCCCGTGACGAGCATCGGGTCTTATGCGTTCTACGGCTGCAGCGGTCTTACGCGCGTGACGATACCTGACAGCGTGACGAGCATCGAGATGTATGCGTTCGAACGTTGCAGCGGTCTTACGAGCGTGACTATCCCTGATAGCGTGACGAGCATCGGGGATAGTGCGTTCAACGATTGCAGCGGTCTTGCGAGCGTGACGATCGGCAACGGCGTGACGAGCATCGGGTATTGCGCGTTCTACAATTGCAGCGGTCTTACGAGCGTGACGATACCCAACAGTGTGACGAGCATCTGGGATTATGCGTTCTACAATTGCAGCGGTCTTACGAGCGTGACGATACCCAACAGTGTGACGAGCATCGGGTCTCGGGCATTCGACAATTGCAGCGGTCTTGCGAGCGTGACGATCGGCAACGGCGTGACGTGCATCGGGTCTTCTGCGTTCTCCGGTTGCAGCGGACTTACGAGCGTGACGATACCCAACAGCGTGACGAGCATCGGGGATTATGCGTTCTCTGGTTGCAGCGGACTTCGGAACGTTGCGATGCCCGTCAGCGTGAAAACTCTCGGTGATGGCGTATTCCAGAACTGCACTGGTCTTGAATCTGTGTCGATTCCAGTCAGCATCACTGCGATTCCATACAATGCATTTTATGGATGCACAAGCCTGAGAACACTTGATCTTCCCGTCACGGTTAAATCAATAGGCTCTTATGCCTTCTACGGCTGCGTCTCGCTTTCATCTGTCTCGATTCCGTTCAGCGTGAAGTCAATCGGCGACTATTCTTTTTACGGTTGTAGTTCGCTTTCGAACCTTGAACTTTCCGGTGGATTGGAGTCGATAGGCTATAATGCATTCTACGGATGCAATGGGTTGAGAGAAGTCGTAATTCCAGCATCGGTGACAAGTGTTAGTAGTTATGCTTTTGGCGCATGCGGGAACATCCGGCGCGTCACTGTGTCGGAATGCGTCCTGCGCGACATATCGAGTGTGTTTGGCAATTCGTGTAAAACCATAACGTCTCTGACTATAGCCGAAGGGGTGGTGAGCATTGACAGTAGCTTTTACAACTGTGACGGTTTGACGAGCTTATCCATCCCTGCGAGTGTTACAAGAATCGGCGAAAGCGTTTTCCGATACAGTTGTCCTGCCCTGACGGAAATTACGGTCGCTCCGGGAAATGCGAACTACAAGTTTTCTGGCGGGTTGCTCCTGACAAAGGATGGTACGGAGATAGTGGCAGTTCCTCGTGGCCGGACATGGGTGTCGATTCCGGACAGTGTAGCGAAAATTAGGCATGAAACGTTCAATAATTGCCCCAACCTCAATTTCACCTGGCGCAATGGCATGAAGTCTATCGATGGCTGGGTGCTTGACTGTGCCGAGGACGACTTGCCCAAGAACTTGACGTTGAGCGGCTATCGCGGGATTGCGAACAGTGCGTTTAGCTATTGCGAAGCATTGACGGGCATTACAATCGGCGAAGGAGTGAAAAGCATAGGTGCCTATTCATTTGAGGAATGTTCGAATCTGACAAGTATATCCATCCCGGCAAGCGTGACGCATATAGACGACAGCGCATTTGACGGATGCTACAGGATTTCGTCCATCAGCCTTGCGAGCGGGAACAGGAACTACAAATACGTTGGCGGGTTGCTTGTGTCTGCGGACAACACAGAGCTCGTGGCGGCGTCGAGGACGGCGACGTCCGTCAAGATACCAGAAGGGGTGTCAAGTGTGCGCAACGGTTTCTTTGCGGGATGCGCAAAGCTGACGAGCGTGACTTTCCCCAGCAGCGTAGAGGTAATTGGCGATGAAGGAAGCGTGTTCGGCGGATGGGAAGAAATAGACGACGATGACGACTGGTACGATAAGTTCCATGGATGCCCCGCGCTCAAAACGATTACGGTTGCGTCCGGAAATCCATACTACAAGTCTATCAACGGACTTTTGCTTGGCATGGATGAAGGGGACGAAGGGGAATTGTTCCTCAAAGCCGTGCCGCAGTCGCTGACGAGCGTAAATGTTCCCGAAGGTGTACGGTGGCTTTCATACTCCGCCTTCGCCGGTTGTTCGAAGCTGACGTCCGTCACATTTCCCAAAAGTCTTTATGAATATGACGGGGAGTTGTATGATGATGAATATGACATTGACGAATCAAGCGGGCCATACAAACTTACGTCAATCAATGTCGCGGCGGGGAACGAGGAATACTTGTCGGTGAACGGACTGCTTCTGTCGGCTGATGGAACGGAGATTTATGAAGTTCCTCGCGGACTGACGAGCGTGACGATTCCCGCGAGCGTCACGCATGTTGATCCGGAGGATTTTGAGTATTGCACGAAACTCAAGTCGTTCAGCGTCGAGAAGGATAGTAAGTCGTTTTTCGTCGCAAACGGGATGCTGCTAACAAAGAACGGCAAGGAGCTTCTCTGCGTTCCCACCGCGCTTAAATCACAGATGACGATAACGATACCTGCAGATACCATGCGAATCGGAGGGGATGTGTTTGGCGGATTCAGTCAGTTGACATCCATAGTCATCCCAGAGGGAGTCGCGGAAATTGGAGATTATGCATTCAGTTATTGCACCGCTTTGTCTAGTGTCAAGTTGCCGCAGTCGCTAACGAAGATTGGGGGGCGTGCTTTTGGAGACTGCTCGTTGACGAGTTTGGTTCTGCCGAACGGACTGGAGTCTATTGGAGCTCGAGCCTTTGAAGGGTGCAAACTGTCGTCGATATCTATTCCTGACAGCGTGACGCGTATTCATGCGGATGCGTTTGGAAGCCGTGGGAAGAGTAGCAGTGGTGCTTGCGAGCCGTCGGATGTCAACAACAAGAATGATGTGTTTGATGCCGATTCGATTCCTGGTCTTCTTCTTGTTGATGGATGGGTGGTCGGACTCGATAGCTCAAGCAGAATACAAAACGAACAAGACGATCCGACGGAATATCTGAACCAAGCTCTTCAAGATGCTTGCATCAGGGGCATAGCATGTCGGGCATTTGAGAACTGCAATTGGTTGCGCTACTTGACGCTTCCGTCATGCGTCAAGTATGTGGGCGGAAGTCTTTTCTATGGTTGTTCGCAATTGGAATGGGTTGTCATCCACGATGGTGTAGAGGAAATCGAGGTGTCGGCTTTCTCCGGTTGCCGAAACTTATCGGGTGTGTCAATCCCCGACAGTGTGCGCACGGTTGGGCAAAGCGTCTTTCAGGGATGTAACTTCATAGATAAAGAATCCATTCCAGGACTTGAAATCGTGGACGGTTGGGTTTTGCAGGATGTTGGTGTTTCTTCACAACTTACCGGGGACGATTCGTTTGATGGCAAGTACGTGATATCCGGCGAACAGGGCATCAGGGGCATTGCAGACGGTGCATTTCAAGGAGATGGGCACGGAGACGTCTGGGGGCAGGGTTGCTCTGGATCATCATATTTGTACAAGCAATGGGGGCTGGTTGATGTGACAAGTCTTTTTATTGGCGATGGTGTTACGACTATAGGATCAAGGGCATTTGCGCTCTGTGATGACCTGACGAATGTCTATGTCGCGGCGTCTGTAAAATACATCGGCGAGGAGGCGTTCTACGATTGCCGAAGCTTGAAGAGCGTTCAGTTGCCAGACACACTCAAGGGCAAGATCCCTGATTCGGTATTTGCGGAGTGTCCCGAATCGTTGAAGATAATCTACTACGATGCCCCGCGGCCTGTATATGTCGTGGATTTTTACGACAACTATTCGGCACATACGGAATATGTCCATGCGGGAAGCAGTAGCGTTGATAAAGGTAAAAGATGGGATGTTCGAAACGGTCAATGGAATTATGATGAAGGGTTGTATGTTTGGACGATAGCTGTGTCCGTGCCAAATGGGCGGCTACAGTCTTTCTGGATGACAGGCATGACGGAGAATTCAAATGTTCGTTTGATAGATGTTGAAGGAAGATATTCATACAAAGAAGACGGCGAAACTTATGAAGGTTATGTGTATCCATCGGAATGGAAGACAATTGCCAATCACAATGGCGGAGTGAACGAGTTCATACGCCTAACGGAAGACGATTGGAGTTACGTGCCCGCAAGTGTGAAGTACGTGACGTTTACGATAACTGTCACGGGGTCAAACGATTCAGCAGCAGATGAAGATTGTCAGTTCTACTTCGGTATTGGGAATACGTCTAATTTTCCAGATGACGACAATATGATTCCCATTTATTATTCCGATTGGTTGGAGTCTCGCGAAATAGAGGAAGGGCGTGCAATTGGCGAGTTGCCTAAGATATCCCGTAAGCAGTGTCGCTTCCTTGGCTGGTCCACGGCCCCAGAGGGCGGCGAGAAGGTGTCTGCCATGACGTTGATGGGCGAAAGCGATGTCGCATACTATGCGCACTGGTGGTGTTATGGAGATGTGTTTGAGGGTGTGGGACTGTCGGCTCTCGACGAGGACGGCAACATCATCGTGACGCTCACGAACGATGTGAGCGGGACGGTGGAGATTCCGGACAACGTGGGGGCGGTGATAATTGATTTGAACGGGCATGACATGAACGGGGATGAAGGTCCGGCGATTAGGATTGTGGCAGGAGATGGCGACGGCGATGGCGATGCTACGCAGCTGTCGATTGTCGATACATCGGAGGGCGAGAAGGGGCAGATCGCCGGCGGCGGCGAGAGCGCGGGAATCGAGGTTGTGGAAGACGCAGCGACGGGGGTGAGGCTTGACGTCGAAGAGGGCGTTGGCGTCTTCAACGGCGACGGGAGCGAGCAGGAGCTTAAGCCGAAGCTCGTTGGCACTGGCAAGGTGACTGTCCCGAAGTCGTGGAAGACGGGCCAGAAGGTTACGTGGAAGGCGACGGCCGACAAGGGCAGCGTGTTCGCGCATTGGGAAGGCCCGCTTGTCGACTCACTGAACCTCACGAAGAACGAGCGTCGCAATCCGTCCTTAGCGTTCGCCGTGCCGGAGGGTTTCGAGACGAATATGGTGACGGCGGTGTTCATCCCGATTGACGACGACGGACTTTACTCGCTCGGCATCACGCAGACGGAATTCGAGCTGAAGGAAACAGTGTCCGACGTCTGGGTGACAGACGACTCGCAGTCGTATGTGACGGCCACGGCGAGCGGACTCCCGACGGGATTGAAGTTCGACGCGAAGAAGATGTGCATCACGGGCGCGCCCACGAAGGGCGGCGTCTATTGGGTGCAGATTAAGGCGAAGAACGCCTCCGGTTACCAATGGGCGGAGAACGTGAAGGTGACGGTCTCCGGCGACGGCAAGGAAGCAAAGGAGCCGAAGCTGACAAGGACGGCGTACTACCCGCTCACGGTGATCTGCGCCACGGAGGGCGGCACAGTGAGCGGCACGGGCGTTTACGCCGAAGGCAAGAAGGTGACAATCAAGGCGACGCCTGCGAAGGGATATGTATTTGCGGGGTGGTACGATAAGAGTGTAAAGAGTAAAATGGAAAATGAAAAATTGGGGAGTGCGGCGTCGATGAGCGTGACCGTGCCGGAGATGCGGTATGTGTTCGCGAAGTTCGTGACGGTGGAGGAAGACAGGGACAGCATCGCGCTGGCGGTGAACGGCGAGGAATTACGGCGCGATGGGGGCATCGCGCCCTACCAGGTGAATATCTGGGCGGGGGTGTACATGGAGTGGCCGGTGGCGGCGAGCGCGCTTTCCGAGACGAAGGTGAAGGTGGCGGGGCTGCCCTCGGGGCTGAAGTTCATGGAGAAGGATATCATGAAGAAAGGGTCGAAGACCGAGGTCGAGATCCCTGCGAACACGATCTACGGCGCACCGACTGCGGCGTCGAAGGTCGATGCGAAGAATGGCGTCGTCCCGTCCGACGTGAAGGTGACGGTGACGACCGCAGGCAAGACGACTGCGACGTTCGTCCTGAGGATCATGGTCGATCCGTTGCCCGACTGGTCGGTGGGTACGTTCACTGGGTTTGTTCTGGGAACGGAGAACGGGGATCTGGGCTCTGCCACGATGACTATCGCGGCGAACGGGAAAGTGAGCGGCAAGATCGCGCTCGACGGCACGAATTGGACGTTCAAGGCAGATTCGTTTAGCCGTGTAGAAGATGGTCCGTCGTCTGAAGTCGGAAGTCCGAAGTCCTTCGTCGCAGAGGCCGTCGCCACGGCTGGCAAGGCGACGCGGGATTTGGTTCTGGAAGTGGCGGCGTGTGACGGCGGTCGCGGGGCGACCGCCCTACCGAATGCGGTGGTTGAAGGAACGTTTGGCGATGGAGAGGTGAAGATGTTGCGCAATATGTGGAAGGACAAGGAGACTGCCACTGCGGCCAAGGAGACGATTGCCCAGTTCGAGGGCGTGTATACGGTGTCAGTTGCGGACGGCGAGGACCATGGCAGCGGCTACTTGTCTCTCACGGTCGGCAAGGACGGTAGCGTGAAGGCCGCTGGCAAGCTCGCGGACGGCACGAGCGTGAGCGCGACGTCGCCTCTTATGTACGACGAGGAGGCGGGGTGGTTCGTCATGTTGTACGCGGCTCCTAGCGCGTACAAGGGCGGCGCATTTGCCGCGGCGGTTGGGTTTGATGGTGACGCGGGATGTGTGACCCTGCCAAGGGGGCCGGCGCAATGGACGAGCAGGAATCCTCAGTCGACTGGCGATTACGGCGAGGGGTTTGATCGCGAGGTCAATCTTGTCGGATCGTATTACAGCAAACTCGACACGCTGCGAAAATACTATGAGTCGGTGCGGCTTGATCTCGACGGTGTACCAGAGCTGGGCTTCACCTTCAAGGAGATGTCGCTGAATGAGCAGGGCAAGAAGGTAACAACGAGTTCCGCCACGACGGCGCAAGCCGCCGATACCCTTTTGCAGCCCGGTCTCACGGCGATGGTGAACGAGAATGGCGCGATTGTGGTCGCCAAGGCGACGAAGCCAGTGCAGGACAAGGAGACGAAAGAGTGGTCGTACGACGGCGCCAACGATGGCGGTCTGACGCTCTCGTTTACGCAGGCGACTGGCATCTTCAAGGGTTCGTACACTTTCTGGTATGATTACGTGTCGGCATACGACGAGACGAAGGCGAAGGATAACGAAACCAGGGCGCACACCTCCAAGAAGGTCAGCTTTGAGGGCATCCTTGTGCATGGTGAAGAGCCGAAGATGGACGGCTTCTATCTTTGGGACGCGACCGGCGAATACGAAGACCAGAAGACCGGCAAGGCGAAGTCCTACAAGTACAAGCAGTCGTTCCCGGTGAGGCTACTCGCCGAATGACGGCCAACAAGTGCATCTGGTGCGGCTCGACAAGCACAGGCCCCGTCTGCCCCTTCAGCCCAAGCGGGCGGCACGAGAAGTAGAGGTGCTTGTTAAGCTGTCAGGCTCGCCTAATCTGACAAATGCAGATTAGGCGAGTTAAGGGGGTAAAATTCGAAAAGTTATTGAAAAATACCCCCTTAACTCGCGAATTCGCACCTTGGCGGACTTGTGGATGCGCTTTTGCATTGGTCTACGGTTCAGGAATTAACCACGGACGTACACGGACGGGGCTCACTAACGTTCGCCCAGATTGGGAGTTGGAGTCTGTGGTGTGGGGCCGTCGAGCAATTCATGCTCTGCGATGTTTCGGCGGGCGCCCATGTCGCGGGTGCGGCGCTCAAGCTCGCGCATGTTGCCGTCGGAGTGGAAGGGATCGGCTGTGGTCATTGGAACAAATCGGAATGGGAGCTGGTGCGGGTCAATTCAAGGACAAGGATGTCTTCGTGTATCTGATAGATGAGAAGCCAGTCGGGCGCGATATGGCATTCGCGGTGGTTGGCCCAGTTGCCGACAAGCGGATGGTCGTTCTCGATTGTGCTGAATAAACCCGAACACGGAGTGCGTCCAAGAGTGGTGTTTTCGACAAATCCAAGGGTTAGAAACATCTAATAGCATTCCGTTTTTGCTCTCCACAAAAATTCCGCTTTTGCTTTCCACGCGACACGCCATGCTTTTTCCCGTTTCGACCCTTGACCCCCGCGCGGGGCAAATGGTATAATATTCGCAACTTGAAAATTATACCGAGGAATAGACAATGGCACTTTACGATTATATCGGCATCGTCGAGGAAGTCGGCCAGACGCAGGCGATCGGCGCTAACGGCTTCACGAAGCGTGATATCATCATCGGCAACGACATAACATCCGACAATCGCTTTCCCAATCCTGTGAAGTTCACGTTCAAGAAGGCGAATACAAGCCTTCTCGACAACATCCAGAAGGATCAGCGCGTCAAGATACACTTCGCGATCGACGGTCGCCGCTGGGACGGCGGAACGCGCGGGACGCAGTATTTCGTCGACCTCACCGGCCTCAAGATCGAGGTGCTGAATCCCGACGGTACGAGCGTGGAGCCGGTCGCGCAGCCTGGCGCTCCCGCCGCCGCTCCTGTCGCCGCCGCTCCGGCTCCGGCCGCACCGGCGTCGGTTTCGAGCGAGTTTATCGACGATGTGCCGTTCTGAGTTTTGCGCACGATAGACAGCATGCTCTGGCGCGAGATGATATCGAAGAGTTCCGATTTCCTTGCGCGCAAGGGGATCGACGATGGTGCTGTCTGCACCGAGGAACTGGCGGCGTGCCTTTTGTGCACGCCGCGCTCTTCTTTGTTTGCGCACCTCGACTCGGAAGCGTCCCAGAAGCATGTCGATGCGATGCGCCGTGGCGTGACGCGGCTTGCGCAGGGCGAACCCATACAGTATATCATCAAGAATTGGGACTTTCGCTCGCTCCGGCTCAAGTGCGACAAGCGCGCGCTCATCCCGCGCCCGGAGACGGAGGGGCTCGTGGGCCTTGTGCTCGAACACCTCCGTTCCAAGTTTCCCCAGGATGGCGCCGCACGGCCATCGGTCATCGACGTCGGCACCGGCACCGGCGCGATCATATTGAGCATTGCAAAGGAGTTCGCCGCCCCCGCGATCCTCGTCGGTACGGATGTCAGCGAGGATGCTGTAGCGCTCGCAAAGGAGAATGCCGCGGCGCTCGGGCTGGACGGCAAGGTCAAGTTTGCCGTCATGGACGGGCTTGACGAATTTGAAGAGCCGGCGCTTTTCGATGTCATCGTTTCCAATCCGCCGTATATCGAGTCCGGCGTCATAGCCACGCTTGCGCCGCGCGTGCGCGATTACGAGCCGCGAATCGCCCTCGACGGCGGCGCCACTGGTCTCGACTTCTACGAGCGTTACCTCTCCGACGCGCTCAACCTCCTCAAACCGCGCGGCGCCGTGTTCTTCGAAATCGGCGAGTCCCAAGGCCCGGCCGTGGAACGCATGATGCGCGAATATGGATTCGCCGGCGTCCAGATTCGCAACGACCTCGCCGGCCGCAACCGCTACGCATCGGGAATGCTGGATAGTTAGCATTTGGCATTTTGCATTTTACATTTTGCATTTTTTATTCATTTATCTTGCCATTCAAAGGAGACTGCAATGCCACAATGGCTAAACGGCAAAATGTAAAATGTCAAACAACGAAAGGACCCACACTATGAATCAGGCGGAAAAAGAACGCGTTGCCAAACTCGGCAAGAACTGGACGCCGAAAGGCTACATCAAGAAGGAAATCGAAGCAATCCGCCGGCAGGTCGGCGACAAGAAGGTCCTGCTCGCGATGTCGGGCGGAGTCGACTCTTCCGTCTGCGCCGTGCTGCTGCACAAGGCGATCGGCGACCAGCTCACGTGCGTGTTCGTCGACCACGGCTGCATGCGCAAGAACGAAGCCAAGGAAGTGAAGAAGGTCTTCAAGGGCAAGTTCGGCATCAACCTCATCCAGATCGACGCCGAAGAGCGTTTCCTCGCGAAGGCCAAGGGCATCACGGACCCCGAACTCAAGCGCAAGTGCATAGGCGGCGAGTTCGTCCGCGTCTTCGAGGAGGAAGCGAAGAAACTCGGCAAGATTGAATTCCTCGGCCAGGGCACCATATACCCGGACATCGTGGAATCCGGCGTGGGCGGCCACAAGGCGGTCAAGGCGCACCACAACGTCGGAGGCCTCCCGAAGGACATCGGCTTCGAAGGCCTCGTGGAGCCGGTGAAGTATCTCTACAAGGACGAAGTGCGCAAGGTCGGCCGCGCGCTGGGCATTCCGGTCGAGATGGTCGAGCGTCAGCCGTTCCCGGGGCCGGGCCTCGCAGTGCGTTGCCTCGGGGAACTCACGAAGGAGAAACTTGATATCCTGCGCGACGCCGACGCGATCTTCCGCGAAGAGATGGCTAAGGCGAAGCTCGACAAGAAGGCGCAGCAGTTCTTCGCGATCATGACGAACGTCAAGTCCGTCGGCGTCAAGAACGGCGCGCGCACGTTCGGCTATGTAATCGCCATCCGCGCCGTCTCGACCTCGCAGTTCGTCAAGGCGGGCATCGTCGAGCTGCCGTTCAAGTTCGTCGTCTCCGTCGCGGAGAAGATCGCCACCAAGGTCAAGGGCGTCAACCGCGTCGTCTGGGACATCACCCCCAAACCCCCGGCCACGATCGAATGGGAATGAGAGAAGTTGAAAGGTTGAAAGGTTGAAAAGTTGAAAAGCGCGACCCCCTCGCCCGGAACCTTTCGCCCTTTCAACCTTTCAACCTTTCAACTTTTCAACTTTTCAACTTTTTTATGCTAGACACGACTCTCAAGACATACGGCGAGGATGTATTCTCGGAGCGCGAGATACGCGAGTTCCTGCCGAAAGAAACCGCCGCGAAGCTGATCGCGACGATGAAGGACTCCCGCCCGCTCGACGCGTCGATCGCCGATGCCGTCGCGCATGGCATGAAGGAGTGGGCGCTCGAGAAGGGCGCCACGCATTTCACGCACTGGTTCCAGCCGCTCACCGGCGGCACGGCGGAGAAGCACGATGCGTTCCTCGAACCCGCAGGCGTAGCGCTCGCCGTCAACAAATTCAGCGGCAAGAACCTGATCGGCGGCGAGGCCGATGCGTCATCGTTCCCGTCCGGCGGCTTGCGTTCGACGTTCGAGGCGCGCGGCTACACCGCCTGGGACCCGACAAGTCCCGCGTTCATAAAGCGCCACGAGAACGGCGCCACGCTCTGCATCCCGACCGTTTTCTGCGCATACACCGGCGACGCGCTCGACATGAAGACGCCTCTCTTGCGTTCGATCCAGGCCGTCACCCACGCCACGGAACGCCTGATGGAGAAGTTCGGCAAGCCGAAGTCGCACGTCACCATCACGCTTGGCGCCGAGCAGGAGTATTTCCTCATCGACCGCGATTTCTACATGCGCCGCCCCGATCTCCTGCAGACCGGCCGCACCGTCTTCGGCGCCGCCCCCGCCAAGCATCAGCAGCTCGACGACCACTACTTCGGCGCGATCCGCCCGCGCATCCTCAAGTTTATGACCGAGGTCGAAGATCGCCTCTGGCGCCTTGGCATCCCCGCCAAGACGCGCCACAACGAAGTCGCCCCCGCGCAGTTCGAACTCGCCCCGATGTTCGAGGATATCAACCTAGCCGTCGACCACAATATGCTCATCATGGAGGTGTTGCGCCAGACCGCCGAGGCGAACGGCCTTGTCTGCCTCCTGCATGAAAAGCCCTTCGAAGGCGTCAACGGCTCCGGCAAGCATTGCAACTGGTCGATCGCCTACGGCGGCAAGAACCTCCTCTCGCCAGGCGACAACCCGCGCGATAATGCGATATTCCTGACTTTCCTTTCGGCGATCATCCGCGCGATCGACCTGCATGCCGACATCCTGCGCTTCTCGACCGCCGGCGCCGGCAACGACCACCGTCTTGGCGCGAACGAAGCGCCGCCCGCCATCATTTCGATCTTCCTCGGCGACGAGCTTTCGGCCGTGATGAAGGAGATCGAAACCGGCAAGTCCGGCCAGAAGGCCGGCCGCACCGCCATGAAGGTGGGCGTGGACGCGCTCCCGCCCATCCCTCGCGACACGACCGACCGCAACCGCACTTCGCCTTTCGCTTTCACCGGCAACAAGTTCGAATTCCGCGCCCCGGGCTCTTCCCAGAACTGCGCCGCTTCGCAGATGATCCTGAATACGATCGTCGCTGAATCGGTCGACGCCATCTGCGACAAGCTCGACGCCCTTGGCGGCGACTTCAACGAGGAACTCCAGAAGCTCCTCCAGCGCCTCATCCGCAAGCACAAGCGCGTCTTGTTCTCCGGCGACGGCTACGGCGACGCATGGCCCAAGGAGGCCGCAAAGCGCGGACTCCCTAATTTGAAGTCGACCATGGAGGCGATCGCCCCGCTCGACAATCCCGTAAACCGCGCGCTTTTCGCGAAGTATGGCGTCCTCTCCGACAGCGAAATGACTTCGCGGCGCGAAATCGCGATGGAGGACTACTCGAGCCGCATTCTAATCGAAGGAAAGGTCGCGCTCGAAATCGCCCGCTCGATGGTCCGGCCTGTCGTAGCGGACGAGTTCAGCCGTCTCGCTACGGCGATCGGCCAGGCGAAGAAGGACGGCATCAAGGTAGGCCTGCGCGGACTTGGCGCGCTTTCGCAAAAGCTAGGCGCCGGCCTCGATGACTTGCACGTCAAATGCGAACGGCTTGAGAAGGCGATAACAAAGGGCGAAGCCGTGCACATCATCGCCGCCATGAAGAATCTGCGCAATACGGTCGACCGCCTTGAACTGCTCGTCGACGACAAGCGCTGGCCGCTCCCCAAGTACCGCCAGATGTTGTTTATCTATTGAAGTAATTGCAAAACGGTTGCATCATTGGATTATTTAGCCATTGAATTTAGCATTTTGCTTTTAGCATTTGGCATTGCATTTATCCATTTGTTTATTTTGCCATTTCTGGCGTCAACGGCCACTAACGCGGGAAAATTATTTGAGAGACTTGTCGTGTCGCACCTTTGTAAATGACAAAATTGTCAAATGGTAGAATGCAATGCCAAATGCAATAGATAAATGAACAAATAGGGAAATGGGTTTTGCAATTACCTCTATTGATAGTCCCAAGCCCCAAGTCCCAAGTCCCGGGTCCTGAGTCTTAGGGCATAAGTCCTGAGCCCTATTGCCGGAGCAATAGGAATATAAAGCAAATGCGCGAATATCTCATTCCAGTATTTGCTGCGGTTGTAGCGTCGATTGCGCCGTTGATATCGAACGGCGCGGGGAGTTTGCGCACTAATCCGCCCTCGGAATGCAAGGCGCCGGACAATAAATGCGGCTGCCAGAGCGGCTCGGAAGTTTCATCCGGCTGCATCAAGGTCAATCTCGATCTGGGGCTGACTACGCCATGGTCGGGTTCGCTTGATTGCGCACTCAAGATTTTCGCCGACAACGAGTCTCCCGACGTCTTCACGTGCGATTCGCTCTACGCAGTCCTTGGCGGATACACATTCAAGAGACTTGGGCAGGACAATCTTTCCGACGGCGAAAACCGACCCGTTCTTTGGAAGTGCGACAACACGAACATAGTCATGTCTTTCGACCGGATGGGCCGCCGCATGACAAAGAACGACCTACGCTTCATCTACGACGGCTACTTGCAAATTGCCGATAGCGCAGGCAATTCCTATACATGGGATCCAACCGAACCTGTCGCCACCCGTCCTCTTGTAGGCAACTTTTCAACTGTTCAGCCATCCACCTTTTCAACTGCATACTACACCCACGACGGCAACAAGACCGTGAGCGATTTGATTGCGTCTGATGACGCGTTTGCGGCACACTACGAGTATGCTCCGTTTGGTTTTATTGCGGCTCAGCGCGGCTTGGCGGCAACGGCAAATTCTTGGCGCTTCTCAAGCGAATTTGTCGAAGCTGATACAGCAACGGTGTACTATAACTACCGACACTGTGAAGTTACAATTGGGAGATGGCTGTGCAGGGATTCAATTTTCGAACGCGCATTTAAATATTATAGTACGAATAGATACGATGGGAATGAATACCTTTGCGGACGCAATGACATTAACATATATTATGATTGGCTTGGACGGGACAATCCTGGTTGCGATATCCCTCCTTCAATAGTGAATGGCAAAAAACGAGATTGCTTGAGACGATGTTGTGCAAAACACGACGAATGTTATTACTCGCGTGGAGGCACTTCACCTGGCGGTAGGTGCAGGTGCACTGCCAACTCATGGTTCAAAAACGCTATTGATTTATTTTTACGCAGTAATGACGAGCAAGAAGCATATCCAAACGATCCCTGCAAACAATGCAATTCTGATGTAGTTAGGTGCTTTGCCAGTTGTTATGCGGACAACGATAAAAGGGGACCTCGCTGGTTTTTTGTCCAAACGGGGATCATGCAGGGAAATTTTATGACGATTGGTCTGAAATCCCGCCTTCTTGCTTTGAAGCTGGAATAAAACCTTATTGGCCACCAGATGAAGATCCTCCGCCACAACCGCCTCCATTATATTACAGACCATCGATGCCTGAGGCAGTCAACATGATGAATGATGTGTTTTTATGAAAATCAAAATTCAAATTATTATTTGTACAGTTATGTTCGTGGTTCTCTTATTTATGCATTTGCATCGCTATAGAGAATCGTCAAATAGTTGTAGACTCACAAACGGCGAATCATATAGTTCAATAATTCCAACGCTTAGAGATCATTGCAATTTCCTGTTTCGCATACTGTGGAACGGGAATGTATATTGCGGTTTTAAAATGAAAGAAAGTCCTAAGATATTAATTTTTATAAACGATAGTTTCAGTCATGCTATTATAGAAACTCCTAGATTATTGATGTGCGGTATTTTCAAAGATAACGCAACAGGGCATATAACTCAAGTATGTTATGAGTCTTATATAGATCCATGCATACATGCGAAGACCATAGTTAGGCAATCGAATCAGAAGATGTACACGGTTAGGTTTTCTGAGCAGAATATCGATGCCACTACTAGCAAACGATTTGATATAGGGCTGACTGTTGCTTTATTGTTCGCAAAGATGATAGGGTCTTTTCACCTAGATAAAGACATTTCGGAAACAACCTTCTTGGGTAAATTAGGATTTGGGTGTTCCGATATTGCCATAGGTTCCGATCGAAATGTGGTTATATCGAAAATCGGAATGCCTATATATATTGATTCGATATCCAAGGTAGAGTATTATGGGAAGTATGAGTTTTTGAATGGCGAAGAACAATTAATTGGAGTTGCATATGAAGCAGGGAAGGTTGTCGGAGTATTCTCATCTGAATTCCTGGATGAACGTGTTGTTTGCAGATGTGGCGAAAAAGAATACGTAGGCGAAAAGACGAAAAATCCTTGAAGTGTAAACTGCTGGTGAGAGTGACAAATTGGCTCTACTCCAATTCTAGTGGAAACTGAGGGAATGACGACCCCACTGACAACTCCAACTTATTTCGGCGGCAAGCAAAATATGGTATAATTAAAGCATGACTTCTGAAATAATAGACATCGTGACCGGGTCGCTGAATCTGTCAGCCCCTTGGTATGTGAAACGGGTGGAATTCTCGCCGGACAAGGGCGTCGTTGACATATACGTCGAAGTTAGACAGGACGCGGATATTCCCTGCCCGCGCTGCGCTGGTGCGACTTCAAGATATGGCTACGAGCCTAATGAGCGAACATGGAGGCACAGCGACTGCTTTTTCTACAAGCCTTTCGTTAATTGCCGGCGGTCCAAAGTGTTTTGTCCGAAGTGTGGAGTCGTGCAGATTGAAGCGTCTTTTGCAAGGAAGTCCACGAGATTCACTCTGCCGTTCGAAGCGTATGCAATGCTCATTCTGGCGGACATGCCAAGGGCGAAAGCTGCAAAGGTTTTGCGGTGCAATGAAAAAAAACTCGCTTCGATTTCAACAGCATACTACACCCACGACGGCAATAAGAATGTGAGTGATTTGATTGCGCCTGAGGACTCGATTGCCGCCCACTACGGGTACACTCCGTTTGGCGCTGTTGCCTTCCAGCGCGGCTTGGCGGCAACGGCAAATTCTTGGCGCTTCTCAAGCGAATTTGTCGAAGCTGATACAGCAACGGTGTACTATAACTATAGACACTACGAGCCGGTGATTGGTCGGTGGTTGAGTAGAGATAGCTTAGAAGAAAGAGATGGTCCCTTTTTGCTGACCTTTCTTGCCAATAATGCTATTGGCAAGTTTGATGAGCTTGGGCAGAGGGCAAAAGTATAGACAATAGTGATAGGCGATATTTCATGGCCGGGAGAGGCTCATAAGTATAAAGATTTTCCGAAAAATTCATTTTCTGATATTCTCAATTCTGATGGAGATTGCGTGGCTTCACTTCTTGTTTTGGCGCATGGGAATGTTGATGGTCTTGGTGTTGCGATGATGGATGCGTCCGAGAATTTGAGGATTGAAGATAACGGGCTTTCGCAGATATCGGATTTGTTTGAGCGAGTTTGCTTTTGCCGTAGCTGTTCCATAGAACTTAGAAGTTGCTATCTTGGTTCGAGTGTTCTCTTGCGTGAACGGCTTTCTAAGAAGACAGGGTGCAGGATTACTTTATATGAGGATCCTGTTGATCCTGATGGGTTAATGCGCGATCCAGAAGATGTGATTCAAAATATTATCGAGAATTTGATGAAATTGTTTGAAAGTTGGCGCAGCAAGTTTAGGAGGATGTAAATGGGCAGATTCAATGAGCTATTCGAAAACTGGTGGCTGCTTCCATGTGGCAGTGTGCTGATTTCTGCATCTTTTTTGGGCGCGGAACTGTTGCATGCCCATAATGCAGAATTCACAGCGGTTATGTTGATGTTCGTGCGTTTGTTGGTAATGGTTTCGATGTTGGGGTTGTCTTTTGAAGTTGTCAGAAGGCGAAAGTTAGATTGCGAGAATTGGAAGAGAAGACTTTCCGCAGCTCTTTTGTTGATATCTTTCTTTCTGACATCTTGTTTTGTGTTTATTAATCATAGAAAGATCAATGCCTGCTACAATCAGTATATTGCGTACCTGTTTGGCGTCCCGGACGCCAACTTGCCAATGCCAGATCATAAATCTGTGAGGCTCAGGCCGCATGGGGAGATTTCGCATGATGGCGAGAGTGTTTCCGTATATGGTTCAATGGGTTGCTATAGGTTAATTGCCTCAATCAATACGCATGCGCCTGGAAAGATGTTTATAAAAGTTCATGAAATTAAAACAGGGATTCCGCTTTCTTTGCGTAGCATTGCAAAGAACACATCTAGAGAGGCAGTGTTCTCTTGCAGTACGAACGAATGGTTTGCCTATGACTGCGTGTTTTTAATAACTGAAGGGCGCATCGATCAACCATATGGTGCTGTTTTCGAACTCTGGTTTAAGCCAAGCGATGGCGATTGCGAACGCATGCTTTGGTCTGGCAAGTATTGTATAACGGGCAGTTGTCGAGCATGGTAGGAAATCTAAATCCATCCGGGCTGTAAGATACCGTTTCCCGCCATTGAATGCAAATGATTATGCGGCTGATTGTGATACTCGGTGGAACGGCGTTAACAATTGCGGCATTGATTGCTGTAATCGTTTTGCATAGTCCTGTCCAACCATTGGTTACGCCGGATGTGCCAGTTGCGACGTCTTCCGTCGAATTGCGCGTCAAGGCGGTGGAGCGCAAGGCGGAGCCGATGGCGCAAGCCGCCGTTGCCGACGCGTCTGCCGCGGTCGCAATCGTCTGCGGCGCGGACGAGGCGTCCGCCGTCCGCTATGAAGCACGCAGCGCCGCTCTCCGGTCTATCGCGAGGCGGAGGGATTTGCCGAGATCCGATGTCGACGCGCTTTCGGGTTATCTGCGCTCGTCTGACGACAATATGCGAGTGGAGCGCGTCGCCGCGTTGAAGAACGATGTAATGAACCTCCTGCGCAATCAAGAGCCGCAGCCGGATGGCTTCGCCGAGACGCTTGCGGGGATGTTTGAGAGCGGAGATCATCCGCCGGCCGTCCTCGACTACTGCATTCAGCATCTGGGCGCAATGCTTGACGGACTGGACGATGCCATGCGCATCCGGGTTCGCGATGTGTTGTCAAGGTCGGCGAAAAGGACGAATATGCCATACGCCGGAACCGCACTCTATTCCTTGGCGGAGGATAGTCGGGCGACGAATGCGCAGAATGCGGAATTGAAGCGGCTGACCCTGGCGCTTTGCAAAAGCGGCGTCAATGCCGCCGCGCGGATAGCCGCCATTCAACTTGCCGGAGAGCGTGGCTATACGGAGGCGCTGCCGGTCTTGCACGATACGCTTTCCGGCGTCCGGCGCGATGCGGTGCTGGACATTGTCTGTATCGGCTCTATCGGGCTCGTCGGCACCGAGCACGATCTGCCGCTTCTGGAACGTTTTGCCGCCGACAGTCGCAGAGCTCCGGCAGTCGACGCCGCAATTGAGAGAATCAACAAGAGAAAGGCTGTGCAGGATGTTTCAAAGTGATAGGATGCGACCAATCCTCGGGCTGTTGTCGCTGACAGCGGCGGTGTCAATGGCCGCGCTTGCTGGCTTTGCCGGCCTCGTCTACCCGCAGGTAGGCGTGGACTTTGGCGAAATCTCCCCGAACGAAGCATCGGAGCGCTCCATTGAGCTGCAAAACACGTCGAAACGCACTATTCTCGTTTCTGAAGTCAAAGGCTGCTGCGGATCTGACGCCGCGCTCTCGCCGATGCGCATAGAGCCGTTGGCATTCGCGACGCTTACCGTTTCACTCAAGCCCATGCTTCCGGGGGAATTCACCAAGCATGTCCAGATTTTCTGCGACGACCCCGAATCGCCAGTACTGGCAATCCCGGTCACCGGGACGGCGGTAAAAAACAAAGCGCCCCTTGCAACCGATCGCTGGACGTTTCCCGCTGTGGTCCTCGCCGGCATCGTCGATGGTTTCAATCCCTGCTCATTCGCAACAATGATTTCTCTTGCCGGCATCCTTGCTATCGGCGGACGTAAACGCAAGGCGCGAATTATTGGAGGCCTGTCGTTCTGTCTCGGTTCATTCGTCACGTATATGCTGATGGGGCTTGGTCTAATGCAAGTGCTGCGCGCACTGAATGGCCTGCGCCTCGTGCATGATGTCGTCATTGCCATTCTTGCATTGTTGCTCATAATCCTATCCTTCTTGAGTTTTCGCGATGCACTGTGTTTCCGCAAGATTCCAGTCTTTTCTGTCGTCACGCTGAAACTGCCGGAAGGCGCCCGAAACCTCATCAGGCAAATTGCTATGTCCAGCTGGCGCGGTCCTGCCGTCGCTCTCGCCGGATTTGGATGCGCTTTCCTAGTCACGCTCCTAGACGCGCTATGCACAGGGCAGGTCTATGTGCCAGTCCTTGCCCTCATCTCACGCGAACCGGAAGCATGGCATTCCTTCGCATTACTTGTAATTTACAATCTCGCGTTTATATTGCCTCTTGTCGCAGTGTTTATTCTTGCATCCAAGACCACCGATGCCTTTCAAATGGCAAAGTGGTCGTCCCGCAACGTCATTCCAGCCAAAATCGCGCTCGGTTCTGTTTTTGCGCTGCTTGCGGTGCTGTTGTTGTTTGGATTCATCAGTGGTTTCAGGATTTGATATGATTTTTGCCACGTTCGGTTGGAGACAACCAAGAAAATCCTGTAAAACCACACTGGCAAACGTTGCTTTGATTCACTACCATGCAATAGAAATCTCCCGCAGAGAGCGCAGAGGGCGCAGAGTCTCTTGGGTTTTTCTCCGTTTTTACGAACATCTGAATCAACACAGACCTTGTCAAAATGCCAGACATGGGCTCTGAAAATATTATGAAACTCCAATAAAATCAACAATCTATGCGTCCTCTGCGCTCTCTGCGGAAGATTCCTATTGTATTCTACTGGATGGAAATCAAACATTAATTGAGACTGCGACAGGCATCTGGCAGGTGACCTACAACGACGAAAACCGCCCCGTCATGTGGGAGTGCGGCAGCACGAACATAGTCATGTCCTTCGACCGCATGGGCCGCCGCACGACCAAGAACGATTGGCTCTTCGCACATTCTGGCGGGAACATACCCAGTGGAGCATGCAACTCCCCGCAATCGGCCGGGCGAAGAAGGACGGCATCAAAGTATGGCCGCGCTCAAAGCGCGGCCATACCGGAAAAACTCGACTTCGGTTTCGACAGACCTGCACGTTCCGCGTACTATGTGCCAGGAGCAGTGGTTGCGAACGTGGAAGAGTTGTTTGAGGGGGCTCGTTTTGTCGCATCGGAAGACGGACTCAGGACTTATTGCTCCGGCAACAAATAAGGTTGATTTCCATGGCGCGAGATAGCAAGGCCCAATCCTATTTCTTGCCATATCAATCGAATCCAGGAATTTCTACTTCTGCTTCCAGCTGCCGTCGTCGTCCTGCCACCAGACGCCAGAACCGACCGGGATGGCCTCGCGCATCTTCCTCGCCTTGCGCTTCTGGACGGACTCGAGCGCCACACCGCTCGATTCGGAGACTTCTTTGAAGCGCTTCATCCGCTTTGCGTTCGATTCTGCGACGAGTATCTTGTCGTCGTCGCTTGCGCCCGGACGCGCCTCCAGCATGCCGAGCGACGTAATCCCCGCAGCCTTCCTGTCCAGCATTTCCTTCACAGCCGCGAAGTCGCCGCGTGGTTTGGCTTGGTTCTCGTCCGCAAACGCCCTGTCGAGTTCGCGGTCGACCTTGAGGTTCACATCCATCGTGATGTGGATGGGCTTGATTTCGCTTTCGGTTTTCACCTGCAGGCATCCGCCCGCGGCGATGGCGGCGAATGCCGCTGTCAATATCGCTTTGTTCATATTCGTCTCCTTTTGTTTTGGATTTTCAACTTCCCTTCGCCATTATCCCCAGCCCCGTGTTCAGCAGTTCCTCGATGTCGCCGTGGAACGTCACTTCGAAGGATACTGGCACGGTCGTGTTCCCTCGCGTGGCGGTGCCTTCGATTTTCAATCCAAGCGCCATCTTGCCGTCGTCTTCCGGAGTGAGGGTGATTTTAAGGACGGAATAGCTCAAGTTTGCAAGGGCGGAGGCGAAGTTGTCGCGCGTCGCCTTGTCGATGCCCGCGAGAGCGAGATTGTCGACAATCGGTTCGGGGTCCGATATGCGCAGCGAACCGGTTTCGCCGGGCGCGGAATGGAGGTAGGCGTTGGAGAGGCGGAGCGTCTTGCCGTCCTTGAGGCGCAGTGGAATCTTGCCGTAGAGCCGCCCCGTCGCGTCGCCGCGGAAGTCTTTGAAGTGCTTCATCAGTTCTCCGGCGTCGACGCCGTCCACGAAAATCGTCACGCCGGCGTTCAGCTTCGCCGGGTCGAGAAAGAGCGAATAAAGCCGTATGTCGCCGCCGCAGAATGTCCCGCCCGCCTCTGTGACGAGAAGCGCCGTCTCGGTCGCGCGGATTGACGCGAACGCCTTTGACAGCGTGAAGCCGGCGGCGGAAAGCGATGTCGTATGGATGAAGATCGGACTCAAGTCGACGTGGTCTCCTATCCCCGCCGCCCCGACGCCCGCGCCGAGATCGGCGATTTCGATGTCGTTCCCGGATGCGGTGCAGGCGATGTCGAGCCCGGTGAAGCGGACCTTCGCGTTCCACGAAGGGACGCCCAGGGCTTTTGTCTGTTCGGCATGCGCCGTCATTTCCGCATCGCCCGAGAAGCGGATGTTTTCGACGCCTGGCGTCTTCAGCCGGGCGAGGAGCGTCGCGAACACCTGCTCGCGTTCATCGAGCCTCGTCTTAGGCATTCGCACATCCGCCGACCATTCTCCCGAGGAAGAGGCCGCATACTCGCCGGTCAGCCCGAGCCGGGAGCCTTTTATCCTGAGTGCAAAGCCGCCTGTGGCGTCGACCCCGAACCATCGCCAGGCAAGTTTCACATGCGCAAGGCCGGAGTACGCCCAGTCCAGAATGCGTCCGTCGGCGCGTATCAGGTAGGCGCCGTCGCCGCGCGAAATATCGATTTTGGCGGTGGCTTTCGTGTTCTTCACGAGCCCAGGCGGCAGGGCCTTCAAACTGTCTGCGAGGTCGAATTCTAGTTCCGGTATGTTTATCAGAGTGAGCGCCACCGGGGTCAGCCAGAAGATTGCGGCGAAGAGCGCGCACCAGATCGCCATATGCGTGAAGAAGCGTTTCACCCGGCTCTTGCGAGGTGGCGGGGTTTCGCGCTCCTCCGGCGTCCCGGCGGTCTTGGCGTCTTCGTTTTTCACTTAGCCTCCCCGCGCGGCCGCGCCTTGAGGAATATTCTGAGCGGGGCTCCCTCGAGGCCGAATTTCGCGCGCAAAGCTTTTTCGATGTATGAAAGGTATGCGGTCGTGACGAGTTTCGGGTCATTGACGAAGAGCCGTATCGTCTGGGGGTTGGTCGAGACTTGCAGGCCGTAGTATATCTTGAGCCGCTTGCCCTTGATCATGGGCGATAGCGTCTTCTTGGCGGCGATTTCTATCGTCCTGTTGAGGATGCCCGTCGCTAGTCTCATCGAGGCGGAGGCCGCGGCGGTGTCGATTGCTTCCACGCTGCGGCGGATGTTGTAGCCGGATTTCGCCGAACAGAAGACGAGCGGGGCGAAGTTGAGGAACGGCATCATCTGGCGCAAGGCGTCGGCGGCCTTCTTCTCCTGCACGCCGTCGGCCTCGGCGAGATCCCACTTGTTCATCAAAATCGCGCAGGCCTTGTTCGCTTCCAGTATCTTGCCTGCGATGCGCTTGTCCTGCATCGTGGGTCCCATCCCCGCATCCATCACGAGCAGCACCACGTCCGCTTCCTTGATCGCATCCTCCGAACGGAAGAGAGAGAAATTGTCGACGCTCGTTTTCGACATTTTCGTGTGGGGCTTCATGCCGGCGGTGTCGACGAGCATGTAGCGTCTGGCGTCGGGCCCCGCGCCGATGGAGAAGGGGACTTCTACGGCGTCGCGCGTCGTCCCGGCGATATCGGAGACGATCACGCGCGGCGCGTTCAGGAGGCGGTTTATGTAGGATGACTTGCCGGTGTTGGGGCGGCCGACGATTGCGACTCTGAGCGGTTGCGCGGACGGGCCGTCCTCCGCCGCGGGCGGTGGCAGGCGCGAAGCGAGCGCCTCGACGAGCGCCGTCACGCCGCGCCCGTGTTCCGCCGATATCGGGAACACCTGCAGCCCGAAGCGCTCGAACGCCGCCGCGCGCCAGTCGTCGTCGGGCTCGTCGCATTTGTTCGCCGCGATTACGCACGGCACGCCGGATTCGCGCACGCGCTTTATAACTTCCTCGTCGAGCGGCGCAATTCCCTCGCGCACGTCCACCACGATCGCGCAGACGGCGGAGTCCTCCACGGCCATCGCCGCCTGCGCGCGCGTTTCTTCATCCAGCGGGTCGTGCGTCACGCGCTTGTCGAACGCAATCCCGCCCGTGTCCACCAGCATGGCCCGCCGTTCGCCGAGCTCTACTTCGCGTGTGACCCGGTCGCGCGTCACGCCAGGCTGATCGAATACAATCGCGACCCGCTTCTTCGCGATGCGGTTGAACAGGGCGCTCTTGCCGGTGTTCGGCCGCCCGACTAGCGATACGATGTTCATGGAAGTTGGTAGTTGACAGGTAGGAGTTAGTAGTTGGTAGTTGGCAGTTATGTCTCCCGGTGCAACGAGAGTAATCCCGCAAATAGTTCTTCCCCGTTCAAAGCCATTGTCTCCTAATTCCCAACTCCCAACTGCTTATCACCCTTCCTTCCAGATCTGGTGGGTTTGGCAGTAGTTGTAGAGGGCGTCGTAGGAGGGATAGCCGTCGTAGTCCGGCGCGTCGGTTCCTTCCCATGCCTGGAAGACGTCCTTGCAGATTCCGCGCAGAAGACCATACTCGTCGCGCTTGGCGCCGTGCGACATGTGCTCGCGCCATAGTCTCTTCGTCTCTTCGATCTGCCGCGCGCGCGTCTCCGTCTTCGGGGGCTTCAAGTATGTCTCGCGGCGGCGGACGGGCCGCGCTTGCCGCGGCCGCGAGAGGACCTGCTTTGCTTCGTTGCCGACCTCCCGTGCCGTCAACTCCACCCCTGCCGCCATCAAAAGTTCATTGCCCAGCTTGCGAAAGTCCTCTTCCAATTCCCTTGCCGCGGCGAGATTCTTCTCGGCAAGCTTTACAGTTTGCTTTACGGCGTATTCAAGTGCGGTGAAATGACTGGTGAGCGCGTTCGCGATTTCCGCCGATTGTCCTTTCTTCAAAACTTCTTTTATCGATTGCAATTCTTCGTTTGTCAACATTGCTTTGCACCTGTCCTTTCGGTAGGCCAATATATTACCATATTTCCTCTGGATTTTCAATGGCGAATTTGGGAATCGGCGATTTCGGATCAGGGAAGAGGGAAGAAGCGGGAGGGCCGCGCTTCAGTGCGGCCCTCCCGCTTCTTCCCTCTTCCCTCTATTTCTCTCATATCCTGAACGATTGGCCGGGGAGGGGGGCGACGGCGTTGGGAATACCGTGCTCCTTGAGTATTTCCACCATCGCGTCGACTTTTTCGTCTTCGCCGTGGACGGCAAAGGCGTGGCGGACGTTGTCCTTGATTTCGGAGAGCCAGTTGATGAGGCCGTTGCGGTCGGCATGTGCCGAGAGCGCGTTTATCACCTCGACTTGCGCCTTGAGGGCGACTTCCTCTCCGAGCACCTTTATCGTCTCGCGTTTTTCGACGATGCGCCGGCCGAGAGTGTTCTCCGCCTGGAAGCCGGCGATGAGGATGATGTTGTCCGGGTCGGTGGCGCAGTGCTTGAGATGGTGCAGCACTCTTCCGCCTTCGCACATTCCGGACGCGGCGATGATGATCATCGGCCCTGGCGCGTCGTTGAGCGCCATCGATTCCTCCGGCGTCCCCACGAATTCCATGCCAGGGAAGGAGAGCGGGTCCACGCCTTCCATGATGAGGCGTCTGGCGTCGTCGTTGTAGACCTCGCGATGCGAAGCGTAGATGCGCGTCGCCTTTTGCGAGAGGGGGGAGTCGATGTAGACCTTGACCTCGCGGGGGACTTTGCCTTTCGCGTTCAGACGGTTCAAGTAGTAGACGATCTGCTGCGTCCTGCCGACGGAGAAGGCCGGGATGAGGAGCTTCGAGTTGTGGCGGTCGATGTATCGCAGGTACTTCTCGAGGCGGAGTTCGACGTCGTCGGCGCTCGGGTGGAAGCGGTCGGCGTAGGTGGATTCGATGATTAGCACGTCGGCGCCGGCCGGGTATTCGCAATGGCGGATGATGGGCTGGTTGCTCTGGCCGAGGTCGCCGGAGAAGAGAAGGCGGTGGCTCTTGCCGCTGTCGCCGGAGATGTCGAGCTGGACGATGGCCGAGCCGAGAATGTGGCCGGCGTTGAAAAATTCGAGCGTGATGCCGCGTGAAATCTCCTTCGGCGTGTGCATGTGGAGCGGCGTGAAAAGCTGCATGAGCGCATCGACGTCGCGCTCGTCGTATAGCGGCTCGAACAACTTCTTCCCTTCGCGCCTGCGCTTCTTGTTGATGTAGTCGAGGTCGCGCTTCTGGAGAAAGCACGAATCGCGCAGCATCACATCGCAGAGCTCCACTGTCGATTGTCTCGCGAAGACGCGCCCGCGGAAGCCCTGCCTGACGAGTTGCGGCAGGTTGCCGGAGTGGTCGATGTGGGCATGCGAGAGGATTACATAGTCGATCGTCTTGGGGTCGACCGGCAGGTTGCGGTTTTTCTCGAACGCCTCTTTGCGGTGGCCCTGGTAGAGGCCGCAATCGAGGAGTATGCGTTTGCCGCAGGCTTCCAATAGATGCATGGAGCCGGTTGTAGTGTGCGCCGCGCCGTAGAATGTAAGTTTCATGATTAGTCGATAGTTGATATTTTACTTGCTTTTCGCTCCCCAGAGCGTGAGTTGATTGTCGTCGCCGAGGGCGGTGAAGACCGGGGTCTTGTTGTCGGTGCCGTCGACGGCCTGGACGAGCGCGACGCCGCGGTAGGTGTCGTCGCCGTCGAATGTGATGTTGATGTATGGAGAGTTGTGTTCGAGTTCCCACTTGCCGGTGCGGGCGCCTGAGATGGTGCGGTCCGGCTTGAGGGTGATGCGTTCCGGGCGGACGCAGTCGAGGTGCGCGTGGTCGATGCCGAGGCGGTGGAGGATTATATCGTAGTCGCCGGCGACGGCGCTCTTTGCGAGCCCGTGCTTGTCGAGCCGTTCGCCGCGGAAGCGGAAGGGAGCGGCGACGAGCCAGCCGTCCTTGTTCAGGAAAAGCTGGTGGACGCGAATGTAGTGGCCCTCGTGGCCGGCCGTGGTGCGCGTGTGGTAGACGATGTATGCGCGGCCGTCCGCATCGACTAGCGCCGAGTTGTGGCCTTGCGCCACCATGCCATGCTCGTCGCCGTTCCATTTGTACGCGCCGAACAGCCGCACCCCGACCGGGTCGTTGAAGTTGTGGCGGCTCGTATCGTAGAACGTCGCATTCCCCCGCTTGTCGCGGTACGGCCCGCCTGGCTTCTGCGAACGGAACACCCGCACGTTGTAACCGCCTTTCGCATCGAGCTTGCCGTACGAGATGAAGAGCCAATACCAGTCGCCGATCTTTTGGATATACGAGCCCTCGCCCGAGGCGTACTGGCCGCCGGCGATTTTGCGTCCGAAGTATGCGTCGGAGTGGAGGTTCGTCGGGTAGCGGACTTTCTCGTCCCTGAGCCCCGTCTTCTCGTCGAGCGCCAGCATGAAAATCCCGCCCGACCACGAGCCGTATATCATGAGCAGGCGGCCGTTGTCGTCGTAGAAGACGCACGGATCGATGCAGTTGGGGTACATGAAGCCCCATTTGCCGTTTTTGACTCCGTGGTCGATGTAGCGCTGCGGGAGGGCCTTCGTGTGGAGGACGCGCGAGACGTCGGTCTCCATCCAGTTCGCCTGCGTGAAGCCTCCGTAGACGACGGAGCCCGCGTAGTCGTAGGGGCCTTCGATTTTGTCGGCGGTCAAAAGGACGATGTTCGATTGCCAGTGGTCGCCGTTGGCGGAAAGATAGACGCAATACTTGCGCATCTTCTTGTTGTATATGACGTCCGGCGCCCAGAGGTAGCCGTAGGAATCGTGCGAAGCGGCGTCGTCGTTGTAGGCGCGGATTTTGTCGAGGACGTCTGGGGCGATGGCGTCGCGCAGGGTCTTCGTCTGCTTCCAGCTGATGAGGTTCCGGGATTCTGCGCTTGCGAGGTGGGTGCCGAAGATGATGTATTTGCCGTCCTTGTCGCGGAATATGGAGGGGTCGTGGACGCTTGCGGTCCTGACCCATCCCTTCGGCGGACGGAAAAAGCCGCGTCTGCCGTCGTCCTCGCCGCCGCAAAGCGCCGCGCCGCCTGCGCAGACGCAAGCGCCCAGGATTGCGATCGCCCGCAATATTCTAGTCGGCGTCATCGGCGGAGGATTTTTCGTTTTGCAGTTCTTCGAGTTTCGTCGCGGCGTCTTCCCAGTCGGCGGTGTAGCGGTCGATTTCGGCCTGGATGACGCGGACCTTCCTGTTCGCTTCGGCGAAATCGGTGTCCGGCTTGGGGTTGAAGAGTTCGGCGCTGGCTTCGTCGAGCGCGGTCTGGAGTTCGTCGATTTTGCGTTCGGCGGTGGCGACGCGGCGCTTGAGTTCCTTGACAACCGGGGCGAGTCTGGCGCGTTCTTCCGCGCGCTGGCGGCGCAGGTCTTTCTTGGAAAGGCGCTCGTCGGCGCCGGGTTTGAGCGCTTCAATCTTCTTGGCGGCGGGGGCGGCGGCGCGGCGTTCGGCCGTCTTCTCGATGTAGTAGTCGTAGCCGCCGGGGAATTGCGCGATCCCTTCGCGCGTTATTTCGATGACGCTCGTCGCGACGGCCCGGACGAATTCGATGTCGTGCGAGACGAGAAGGATGGTGCCTTTGTATTTCTGGAGGACGTCCTGGAGCATGCGGCGGCCGTCGAGGTCGAGGTGCGTCGTCGGTTCGTCGAGGAGCAGGAAATTCGGCGCGGCGAGGAAGAGACGCAGGAACGCGAGGCGGATTTTCTCGCCGCCGGAGAGGACGCCCGCAGGTTTCTCCACGTCGTTCTCGTCGAACCCGAACGCGCCGAGCTGGTTGCGGAAATTCTTCTCCGGCCCGCCGCCCGCCGCGTCCCATGCGTTCTTCGCGTTGCGGTAGACCGAGACGTCCGGCGGAATCGTCTCGGCAAACTCCTGGCTGAGGTAGCCCGGCGTCACGTTGTGGCCGAGCACCGCCTTGCCGCCCGTCGGCTTGCGCGTGCCGGCGATGATGCGCATGAGCGTCGTCTTGCCGAGGCCGTTGTAGCCGATGAGCGCCACCTTGTCGCCGCGGTCGATTTTGAAACTTATGCCGTCCAGGACGTTGCGCACGCCGTCGTACGAGAATTGCAAATCTTCGCAGCGGAACATCTCGATGCCGCTCGGCGGCGGTTCGGCGAGGCGCAGGCGTCCGGAGTGGATGTGGCGCTTCGGGAGGACGATGCGCTCTTCGTCGAGCTTGTCGATGAGTTTCTGGCGGCTCTGCGCCTGCGCGGCTTTCGTCGCCTGGGCGCGGAAGCGGTCCACGAAACGCTGGAGCTGCTCGCGGTGGTGGTCCTGGTTGGCCTTGGCCTGGAGGAGGTGGCGGTAGCGCACTTCGCGCTCTTCGAGGTAGTAGTCGAGCCCGCCTTCGTAGCGCGTCACGGTGTTGGCGTCGACCTCGACGATGATCGAGGTGAGCGTGCGCAGAAGGAAGCGGTCGTGCGAAATCAGCATCAGCGTGCCGTCGTAGGCCTTGAGGAACTTCTGCAGCCAGTCGACGGCGGGCAGGTCGAGGTAGTTCGACGGCTCGTCGAGAAGAAGCAGGTCGGGATGGGAGGCGAGCACGCGCGAGAGCTCCGCCCTCATGCGCCAGCCGCCCGAGAACGACTTGAAGGGCTTTGAAAATTCCTCCGCGGAGAACCCGAGCCCGCCCAGCGCCACCTTGACGCGGGTTTCGATGTCGTAGCCGCCCAGGTGCTCGAACGACGTCTGGAGTTCGCCGTAGCGCTTCATTTTCGCCGGGTCGGAGAGGTCGCCTTCGAGCGCGGCCATCTCCTGTTCCATTTCGGCGAGGCCCGGTATGCCCCTGAGAGAGTATTCGAGCAAAGTTTCTGCTTCGGAGTCGGGCTCCGGGTTCTGGCGGGTGAAGCCAATGCGCGGCGAGCCTTCGATCGTGAGCGAGCCGGAGTCGGTCGAGATTTCGCCGAGGATGATTTTGAAAAGGGTGGACTTGCCGCTGCCGTTCGGTCCGACAATCCCGACGCGCTCGCCGCCGTTCACGCGAAACGTCACGCCCCCGAGGACGTCCTGGTGGCCGTAGTGTACGCTTATATCCTTGAAATCGAGCATTGTGCAGATTTTCCGGTTTCCTGTTTTTCGATTGCTTCAAGCCGTTCTTTTATCGCAGAGACGCGGAGACCCGGAAGTATGCAGAGTATTGAAGCAATCGGAAATTCTCTTTCGGGCGCTCTGCGTCTCTGCGTCTCTGCGATTGAAAAACCGGAAAACCGCAAATCGGAAAACCATCTCTTTTCAGACTTCCCATGTTTTGCCGGGCATTGATTGCGAGAGGATTTCGAGTTGCACGCCGGGATGCTTTGCGAGCGCGGCGCGGACCGCGCGCTCGGCGAGGTGCGGCTCGTTGCACTGTTCGGAGAGGTGCGCGAGCGAGAGGCGTTTCAATTTCGGAGAGGCGTATTTCGCCACGAGAGCGGCGCATTGGTCGTTCGAGAGGTGTCCGAGCGGCCCGAGGATGCGGCGCTTGAGGCTTTCCGGACGCGACGAGGCCATGACGAGCGTCGGCTCGTGGTTCGACTCCAGCGTGGCGGCGTCGGCCTGCGCTAGGAGGCGGCCGACGGATTCGAGCGGCGCGCCGAGATCGGTCGCGTGGAAGTATGTCTTGCCTTCCGCGCGCACGAGATACCCGACCGGATCGGCGACATCGTGCGAAATTGCAAAAGGCAGGATGGAGAATGGCCCCAGCTCGAACTCCTGGGCGTTTTCGAATATGCAGAACCCGCCCGCATCCGGGCAGAGCGCGCCTATCGCGTCGGCCGTGAGGGCGTTTGCGAAGAAGGGCGTGTCCGGGTGGCGTTTGCGGAAGTCCCCGAGGCCGCTCGCGTGGTCGGTGTGCTCGTGGGTCAGGAGGACGCCCGCGATGGCGCCTTCGTCGAAGCCCGCCGCCTTTATTCTGGAGGCGAGCCGCCTGTGCGAGATGCCGCAGTCGATGAGTAGCGCCGTCCCCTGCGCTTCCACTATATAGGCGTTGCCCTTGCTGCCGCTTGCGAGTCCCGCAGTCTTCATCCTATAGCGTCCTGTAGCGGCCGGGTTTGATTTCGTATGCGGCCGGGAGGGGCCCGTCGGCATATCCCAGCGCGAGATGCCCCACGCCTTCCCATTCGCCTTCGAGACCGAGGCGCGAGAGGATCTTCGCCCCGAGGGGGCCGGCCATTTCCTCCTTTGCGCGGTGGATCCAGCACGAGGCGAGGCCGAGGTCGTGCGCTTTGAGCATCATGTTGCCGAGCGCGAGAGAGCCATCGTATGTCGCGGTGCTGTTGGCCTTGTTGGCGATCACGAGCAGCATGACGGGCGCGCCGTAGAATGGATCCGGCCCGCGGTCCGGCGACGGCGGCGCACCCTGGATGCGCGCGTTCTCGGCCGTTATCTCGGCCTTCAGCGCCGGGTCGTCGATGCGGACTATCACGCTGGATTGCTGCTTGCGTCCGGTCGGCGCGAGAAGCCCGGCCTCGACCACGGCGTCCACCATTTCCTTCGGCGGCATGTCTTTCTTGAACCGCCTCGCGCTTCTGCGCGTCTTTATCGCTTCGTCGAGTGTCATGGAAATTCGATGTTGGGGAATTGTTTTCAAGTCGTCGCAAGGTAGTATAGCAAATTTCGTCCGTGCTTGTAAAGCGCGGAGAATTTTCGATTTTTCGATTGCTTCAAGACTCTGCGTACTCTGCGTCTCTGCGATAAAAAAAAGAACGGCTTGAAAGCAATCGAAAAATCCCCTCGCCTCTTCCCTCTTCCCCCCAAATATGGTATAATAGCGGCCATGAACAACGATCCTATTTGCAACATATCGCCGATTGATGGAAGATACGCGTCGAAGTGCGACGAATTGAAGGAGATATTCTCCGAGTTCGGGCTCGTGAAGAGGCGCGTGAGAGTCGAGGTCGAGTGGCTCAAGGCGCTTTCGGCGGCGGCGGAAATCAAGGAATGCGCGGCGCTGACGCCCGGAGAAACCGCACGGCTGGACGCGATCGCGTCCGGGTTTTCGGTCGAGGATGCGTTGCGGGTGAAGGAGATCGAGCGCACGACGAACCACGATGTGAAGGCGGTGGAGTATTTTCTGAAGGAGGCGATCGCCGGGACGTCGCTCGAATCGCGCTCCGAGTTCATCCATTTCGCCTGCACGAGCGAGGACATCAACAACATGGCGCACGCGCTCATGCTGGCGGACGGCCGAGAAAAACTGCTCTCGCTCGCCGGCGAGGTGCGCGGCAAGATCGCCGCGATGGCTGCGGAGTGGGCGGCGGTGCCGATGCTGGCGCACACGCACGGCCAGCCCGCGTCGCCGACTACCGTCGGCAAGGAGCTTGCAGTCGTCGCCGCGCGCCTGAAGCGCGAGGAGGACGAAATACGCCGCGTTCGCCTGACTGCGAAGATGAACGGCGCCGTCGGCAACTACAACGCCCACTTCGCCGCCTACCCGGACGTCGACTGGCCCGCATTCTCCCGCGCCGTCATCGAGTCGCTAGGCCTCGTCCAGAATCCGCTCACCATCCAGATCGAGCCGCACGACGCCATCGCCGAACTCTTCGACGCGATCGCCCGCTGGAATTCCATCCTCCTCGATTTCGACCGCGACGTCTGGATGTACGTCTCGATGGGCTACTTCAAGCAGCGGACGGTGAAGGGCGAAGTGGGCTCCTCCACGATGCCGCACAAGGTGAACCCGATCGACTTCGAGAACTCGGAGGGCAACCTCGGCCTCGCGAACGCCGTCCTCGGTTTCATGGCGCGCAAGCTCCCAGTCTCGCGCATGCAGCGCGACTTGACGGATTCGACGACGCTGCGCAACATGGGCGTCGGCTTTGCGTACACGTTCATCGCCATCCGCTCGACGCTCAAGGGGCTTGGCAAGCTCGAGCTTAACGCTTCCCGCCTCGCCGACGATCTCGACCACAACTGGGAGGTCCTCGCCGAACCCATCCAGACCGTGATGCGCAAGGTCGGCATGGACCATCCCTACGAGCGGCTGAAGGAACTTACGCGCGGCCGCCGCGTGACGAAGGAGATAATGCAGGATTTCGTCTCCGCCCTGCCGCTCCCGGAGGAAGACAAGGCCCGCCTCCTCGCCATGACCCCTGCGAACTACATTGGCAACGCGGCGAAAGCGACGGTTGGAGGGTTCTAGATTTTCCAGCGGTTCCAGAGCTTCCGGGAAAGAAACCATCAACCCTCAATCATGGACTTGCACGAAACGATAACGGGCATGGGCGTGAAGGCCCGTGCGGCGGCCTCTGCGCTGAGGCGGCTCGATACGGCCGCGAAGAACGCGGCGCTCCTCGATATCGCCGCCGCGCTCGAGGCCGGCGCCGATGCGATCTACGCCGCCAACGCGGAGGATGTGGCGGCGGCGGAGGCGGCGAATCTCGCGCCGGCGATGGTCGACCGCCTGCGCCTGACCGGAGCGCGCTTCGCCGAAATGACGGCTGGCGTGCGCCACGTCGCCTCGCTCCCCGATCCCGTCGGCGAGACGATATGGACGCGCGAGATGCCGAGCGGCATCTCGATCCGCAAAGTACGCGAGCCGTTCGGCGTCGTCGCGGTGGTGTTCGAATCCCGCCCGAACGTGTTTGTGGACACGGCGGCGCTGTGCCTGAAGACGTCGAACGCGATAATCCTGCGCGGCGGCAAGGAGGCGCGGCGTACGAACATGGCGCTCGCCGCCACCGTCGCCAAGGCGCTGGGGTCGCTCGCGGACGCGGTGCAATTCGTCGAAGTCCAGGACCACGAGGCCGTCGCGGAACTCGTGCGCGCGGTCGGGCTCGTCGACGTCGCGATCCCGCGGGGCGGCGAGCGGCTCATCCGCGCGATGTGCGAGGCGGCGCTCATCCCCGTCCTAAAGCATTACAAGGGCGTCTGCCACATATTCGTCGACGACGGCGCGGATGAAGATATGGCGCTTGCGATAATCGACAACGCGAAAGTCCAGCGGCCTAGCGCGTGCAATGCCCTCGAGTCGCTCCTCGTGGCGCGTCCCATCGCAGAGCGCTTCATTCCTCGCGTCAGGGAGTGGGCGCGCGAGAAGGGCGTGCGCCTCCACTTCGGCGATGCGCCTCTCGACTCGGAATTCCTCGCGCTCGAAATGAACGTCACGACTCTCGAGGATTGCCGCGCCGCCATAGAGCACATCAACAAATATTCTTCGCACCACTCCGACGCGATAATCACCGCCAATGCGGCGCACGCCGCGGAATTCCTGCGCGACGTCGATTCCGCCTGCGTCTACCACAACGCCTCCACGCGCTTCACCGACGGCGGCCAGTTCGGCATGGGCGCGGAAATCGGCATTTCCACGGACAAGCTCCATGCGCGCGGCCCGATGGGGCTTGAAGAACTCACGACGTACAAATATGTCGTGGCCGGAGAGGGCGCGATCAGGAGATAGCCTCGCCATGCGCTCGTTCCTCTCGCCAAAGCGTCCGCTCTTGGACGAGACGGTGGACTTTCTCGCCGGGCGCGCGAGGACGCTCGCGAGCGGCGCGAAGTCGCTCGCGCATCTCGCGGTGATCGTGCCGACGGCGCAGTCCGGCCGGCGGCTGAGGGAGGCGCTGGCGAAGCGCTTCGGCGCCGTGGTGCCGCCTGCTGTGATGACTCCGCCGGTGCTCGTCGAGGCCGGCGGAGGCGCCCCGGCGGCGTCGAGGCTCGTGGAGCTTGCGACGCTCGCGAAGATACTCGAATCCACCCCGCCGGGCAAGTTCCCTTCCCTCTTCCCCAAACGCGAAACTCCTCCGGCCCCGTCGTTCCGCGATGCGCTGGACCTCGCTTCCTCTCTCCTCGGCGTCTGGCGGCTCATCGCGGAAAACGCCCTTTCTTCGAGCGAAGTCGCCGCGGCGCTGGAGGCGGACGCCCTGCTCGCTCCGGCGAACGAAGACGCGCGCTGGCGCGACCTCGCCGCGCTCGAGGACGCTTTCGCCGCAGCTCTCGCGAGGCGCGGCCTCGCGCCTTCCTCCCGCCGCCCCGCCCTCGCCATCGCCAATCCCCCGTCGCTCGACGGCGTGGAGACTGTCGTCCTCGCAGGACTCTATTCGCCGCTGCCGGCCATCTATAAAATCCTCGCCGCGATGCGTGTCGAGATCGTCGCCCTCGTCCATGCCGCAGAAGAAGACGCGCAATATTTCGACGACTTCGGACGCGTGAAGCCGGGCGCGGAATTTTTGAACGATCTCGGCATCGACGCAAATGACATAACGCGCCACCCGAAGGCGGTCGACGAAGCAGAGGCCGTGCGCGCGCTTTATGCCGCAAGCGTTGGCGACGATTGCGCACTTGTCATTGCAGATCACGATTTCTACCACGAAGCGCAAAGCGCGTTCCTGATGGACGACGCGAAACTCTACGACCCCTCGCGCACCTTGCTCTCGTCGAGTCCCCTCGGGCGTCTCGCCGCGCAGATGGTCGCGCTCGCGCTCGACCCGAACGCCGGGATCTTCGCCGCGTTCATTCGCCAGGGCGACGTGCAGCGCCATCTCGCGGACGAACTCGAGCTCGCGCCGGAGCAGGTCACGGCGGCCATCGTCGAGCTGGACAAGTTCTCGTCGGAGAAATTCCCGCGTACGCTTGCCGATATCGCCGCGCGTTCCGAAGGCGATTTGCAGAAGATCGCGAAATTCGTCTCCGGCATGTTCGCGCCGTTCCATGCGGCGGAAGGCGGGGCGGACGCCGGGCGGCTGCGCGGGTTGATAGAGCGCGTGCTTGGCTCGCGTCAAGTCGATGTAGCCACGGGCGAAGGCCGCGAACTCGTCGCCGCCGCGACGGCGCTGGGGAAGCTCTTCGACGAACTGGAAGATGCGGCGCTCGGATTCCGCGACGCGGCGCTCCTCTTCTCGCGGTCGCTGGAGGAGTGCGAATACCAGCTGGAGGAAGATCCCGACGGCACGATACGCGCCGAGGGTTGGCTCGAGCTGCCGTTCATCGGAGCGAAGAACGCGATAGTCGCGGCGATGAGCGAAGGCGCCGTGCCGGAAAGCGTGACGGGCCACGCGTTCGTGCCGGATTCCCTGCGTGGCGCGCTCGGGCTATATACCAACGAAGCGCGCGCGGCGCGCGACGCGTTCGTCCTCAAGGAGGCGCTCGCCTGCCGCGCCGCGCATGCCGTGCGCCTCTCGTTCCACACTCTCGCCGCCGACTCCAGCATTCTCAAGCCCTCTCGCCTGTTGTTGCGCACTTCCGGCGACGAAGAACTTTCGCGCCGCGCCATCGAGTTCTACAAGGACGCCTCCGCCGTTTCCTCTTCGCGCCCTCGCACTCTGCCGGAGAAGTGGCGGCTCGACCTGCCGCCGCCGCCGAGAGGTCCGCTCTCGCGCATCTCCGTCACTATGCTCGATACGTATCTCAAGTGCCCGTTCACGTATTTCCTGAAGACGCAGTTCAAGACGCGCTCCGAGGTTTCGCCGCACGAGATGAACGCGCAGCTCTTCGGCACCGTCGCCCACCAGGCGCTCGAAACGCTGAATTCGCCGGAACTCGCGGATGTCGACGACGCCGCGACCCTCGCCGCGGCGCTCAGGAACGAGCTCGACGCCGTCGCCGCCCAACGCTTCGGCGTCAATCCGAGCGCCCTCGTCACGCTCCAGCTCGAAGCCATCGCGCGCCGCCTCGAATTCTTCAGCGCTTGCGAAGCGCGTCGCAGACGCGAAGGCTGGCGCACCATCGCAAAGGAAACTCCCCTCCGCGTCCGCTACGGCCAGTCTCAGACGCTGATAAAGGGCATATTCGACCGTCTCGATTACAATGCCGCAACGAACGAGCTTTGCGTAGTCGACTATAAAACGTGGGACAAACTCGAGCGCGGCTCGCCGTTCACCACCGAAGGCAAGGAAGTCGCCTTCGCCGCATCTCGCGGTATAAAACTCCCGGGCGAGGGAAAGGCCTGGAAGAGTCTCCAGCTGAGCGTCTACTGCGACATGGTGGAGACGAACATCAAGGAACTGCTGCATGGAACGGGCATAACCGGAACGTGCGGCATCAAGGCGTGCTACGCGATCCTCGGCCAGTCGCAGGCCGAAACAGGTTTCTCGCAAATGATTTCGAGCGAAGACTGGAATGCATCGGCCAAGGAGGTCGTCCTCTATCTTATAGACCAGATCGAGCGCGGCGTATTCTGGCCACCGTCGCCTTCGGACCTCTGGCGCACTGACTTCGGCGAACTCTTCTTCGACACGCCGGAGAAGAGCATGCAGAGAGAAAAAGTTGAAAGGTTGAAAGGTTGAAACAATAGCATACAATAGATTTT
>DFGB01000014.1:0-20076 GCA_002371135.1 Verrucomicrobia bacterium UBA3761
AAAAATCTATTGTATGCTATTGTTTTCGATTTTCGATTTTTAAACCTCTCAAGAACTCTCAAGCTCTCTCAAGGGAGATAAAAAAATCGTAAATCGCAAATCGAAAATCGAAAAATCCAACACTATGGAAAAGCAAGTCAAATACGTATTCATAACCGGCGGGGTGGTAAGTTCGCTCGGCAAGGGCGTGACGAGCGCCAGCCTCGCCTTGCTGCTCAAATCTCGCGGCTACAAGGTCTTCATGCAGAAGCTCGACCCCTACCTCAACGTGGACCCGGGGACGATGTCGCCATACCAGCATGGCGAGGTATTCGTGACAGACGACGGGGCGGAGACCGACCTCGACCTCGGGCATTACGAGCGTTTCGCAGGCGTCACGTGCACGAAAGCCTCCAACTTCACATCTGGGCGGATATACTCGGCTGTCCTCGCCCGCGAACGCGCCGGCGGCTATCTCGGCGGCACGGTGCAGGTAGTCCCTCACATTACCGACGAAATCAAAGCGGCGATCAAGAGCGCAGGCGAACACGACTGCGACATAGTCCTCTGCGAAATCGGCGGAGTCTCGGGCGACATCGAGTCGCTCCCCTTCCTCGAAGCGGCAAGGCAGTTCCGTTTCGAGGAAGGAGCGGGGAATACATGCTTTGTGCATCTGACGCTCGTGCCTTTCCTCAAGGCGGCAGGTGAGCTGAAAACGAAGCCATCGCAGCATTCCGTCGGGCAGCTGCGCGCAATAGGCATCATCCCCGACATCCTCGTCTGCCGCACAGAAGTGGCGATCCCCAGAGAGCACCTCGACAAGCTCGCCCTTTTTTGCAACGTCAAACGCGAATGCGTCATCGAAGAGAAGGACGTGACCGACTCGGTCTACGCCGTGCCGCGCGAACTCAAGGTGCAGCATCTCGACGAACAGGTCCTGAAGCAACTGCAACTTCCTCTGCGTCCGATCGTGCATACCTCGTGGGACACGCTCGTAAGAAAGGCTACGAAGCCCAAACACCATTGCCGCATCGCGCTCGTGGGCAAGTACATCTCGGTACGCGACGCATACAAATCGGTCCACGAAGCGCTCCAGCACGCAGGCATGGCGAAAAACTGCAAGGTGGACGTTGTAGCGATAGAAGCGGAAGACGCATGCGCCGAAAACCTGTCGGACGTCGACGGCATACTCGTGCCGGGCGGGTTCGGTTCGCGCGGCGTAGAGGGCAAAATCGCAGCGATCAAGTACGCGCGTGAGAACAAAATTCCCATTCTCGGCATCTGCCTTGGAATGCAGTGTGCCGTGATTGAATACGCGCGCGATGTCCTCGGCTGGAAGGATGCAAACTCGACGGAGTTCGACGAAAGTACGACTCATCCCGTCATAGACCTGATGGACGAGCAGCGCGGCGTCACGCAAAAAGGCGGCACGATGCGCCTTGGCGCGTATCCATGCAAACTCAAGCGCGGCTCGCTGGCTGCAAAATGCTACGGCACTGCGGAAATCTCGGAGCGCCACCGCCACCGCTACGAACTGGCATACGACAGCGGCGCGAGGGCCGCGCTTGTCGCGGCCGGACTCGTCGTCTCGGGGCTCTCGCCTGACGGAAAACTCGTCGAGATCGTGGAACTGCCGCGGACGCAACACCCGTACTTCATCGCCTGCCAATTCCACCCCGAGTTTAAATCCCGCCCGACCGCTCCGCACCCGCTCTTCACGGGCCTCGTCAAGGCCGCACTCGAAAGGAGCCGGAAATGAAACGCACAGACATAAAGAAGATTCTTGTCATCGGCTCTGGTCCGATCGTCATCGGACAGGGCTGCGAGTTCGATTACTCCGGCTGCCAGGCCGTGAAGGCACTGCGCAAGGAAGGATACGAAATCGTCCTCGTCAATTCCAATCCCGCCACGGTGATGACCGACCCCGACATGGCCGACGCGACGTACATCGAGCCGCTCTCGTTCGACAGCGTCGCGGCGATAATCCGCAAGGAGCGGCCTGACGCGCTTCTGCCCACGCTCGGCGGGCAGACCGCGCTCAACCTCGCGATGGAACTGAAGCGTGGCGGCGTGCTCGCTGAATGCGGCGTGGAGATGATCGGCTCGAACGCCGATGCAATAGCCCGAGCCGAAGACCGCAACCTCTTCAAGGATGCTATGGCGCAGATTGGCCTCGATATGCCGAAGTCCGGCAGCGCGCATTCGCTCGAAGAGGCCGAGGCAGTCGCAAAGAGAATCGGCTCGTGGCCGCTCATCATCCGCCCCGGCTTCACCCTCGGCGGAACAGGCGGAGGCATCGCGCACGACGCTGAAGAGTTTCGCAAGATTGCTTCGCAAGGGCTGGAAGCCTCGCTCAACAACGAAGTCCTCGTCGAAGAGTCGCTCATTGGATGGAAGGAGTTCGAGATGGAAGTAATACGCGACATGGCCGGCAACGCCGTGATCGTCTGCTCCATCGAGAACCTGGATCCGATGGGCGTGCATACCGGCGATTCCATCACCGTCGCGCCGGTACAGACGTTGACCGACAGCGAATACCAGGCAATGCGCGACGACTCCATACGCGTCCTTGAAAAGATCGGCATCGCGACCGGCGGCTCGAACGTGCAATGGGCGGTGAATCCCGAAACCGGACGGCGCGTCATCATCGAAATGAATCCGCGCGTCTCGCGTTCGTCCGCCCTCGCCTCGAAAGCGACCGGCTTCCCGATTGCGAAGATCGCCGCCCTTCTCGCCGTCGGCTTCACGCTCGATGAACTTGCAAACGACATCACGCAAACGACGCCGGCGTGTTTCGAACCGTCGCTCGACTATGTCGTCGTCAAAGTGCCGCGCTTCACGTTCGAAAAATTCCCCGGCGCAGACAAGCGACTCGGCACGCAGATGAAGTCCGTCGGCGAAGCGATGGCGATAGGCCGCACGTTCCGCGAGGCGTATCTCAAGGCGGCGCGCTCGCTCGAAGCGCCGCTCTCAGGCCACGACGTCGATGCCTTCGACCCTTGGTTCAAGGCGCAGTTCGCAGAAATCGAAGCATTTCGCAAATACATGGGAGAAGCCACGATGGACGCGCCGCTTCTCAGGCAGGCCAAATCGTTCGGCTTCAGCGACAAGGAGATTGCAAAAGCGACCGGCGGAAGCGAAGACGAAATACGCGCACGGCGTCTGGCGCTTGGCATAAGGCCCGAATTCAGGGAAGTCGATACATGCGCCGGCGAATTCGAGGCGAAAACGCCATACTACTATTCCTGCTACACGTGCGCCGCACCAACGGCGCGAGGCCAGCAACCAGCCGCCAAGCGCGAGGGGCGCAAGACAATCATGATACTCGGCGGCGGACCCAACCGCATCGGCCAGGGCATCGAGTTCGATTGGTGCTGCTGCCACGCGGCGTTCGAATTGCGGCGCCTGGGACACGAAGTCGTGATGGTCAACTCCAACCCTGAAACGGTTTCCACCGACTACGACACATCCGACCGGCTGTACTTCGAGCCGCTCACGTTCGAGGATGTCATGGAAGTATACGAGCGGGAGCATTGCGACGGGGCGATAGTGCAATTCGGCGGACAGACGCCGCTGAACATCGCTTCGCGCATGGAAGCGGCAGGCGCGAAAATCCTCGGAACCTCCCCGCGCAGCATCGCGCTTGCCGAAGACCGCGACTACTTCCGCAGTCTCGTGGCGAAACTCGGCGTCCGCCAGCCGCCAAGCGGCATCGCGCATTCCGTCGACGAAGCCGTGAATATCGCAGAAGAAATCGGATATCCGGTGCTTGTGCGCCCGAGCTTCGTCCTCGGCGGCCGCGGCATGGCGATCGTCCACCGTCCCCAAAGCCTGCGAAAATTCGCCGGCGAGGCATTGTGTGCGGGTGAAGGACGTTCCATACTCGTCGACAAGTTTCTGACGCACGCGATAGAACTGGACGTGGACTGCGTATCGGACGGGGAGACGACCATCGTCGGAGCGATACTCGAACACGTGGAAGAGGCCGGTTGCCATTCAGGCGACGCCGCCGCCATAACGCCGCCGATATCGCTCAAGAGAGAGACAATACGCGAGGTGGAACGCATTGCCGGATGTTTTGCCAAACGCCTTGGCGTCGTGGGGCTCATGAACATCCAACTGGCAGTGAAGGACGGCGAAGTATGGATGATCGAAGTGAACCCGCGCGCCTCGCGCACGGTGCCGTTCGTCTCCAAAGCCGTCGGCTGGTCGCTTGCGGCCGCCGCAACGCGCTGCATGGCAGGCGGCCGCCTCGGACAAGCAAACGTCCACGCACCTCTGCAGCCAAACTGCTATTGCGCCAAAGAGGCCGTGTTCCCGTTCGTCAAATTCCCGGGCGCGGATATAACGCTCTCGCCGGAAATGAAATCGACCGGCGAGGTGATGGCGTTCGGCGACGACGCCGCCTCGGCATACTACAAAAGCCAGATTGCCGCGTCGACGCCGCTGCCGCTCTCCGGCGGCATCATCCTTTCCGTTCGCGATGAAGACAAATGCGCCGCCATCGCGCTTGCAAAGCGGCTCGACGCCTTGGGGTTCGAAATATGGGCGACCCGCGGCACTTCCACCGCGCTGTGGAAAGCGGGCGTAGAGGCGAACGCGCTCTACAAAATCGCACTCGGCTCGCCCAACGCCCTGGACTTGATTGCAAACAAAAAGGTCCGTTGGATCGTCAACACGCTCGAACCCGGTCAAAGCGCAGCAGAGGATTCTTTTGCAATCCGCTCCGCCGCCGTCGCGCACGGCGTCAGCGTGACAACCACGCTTGCGGGATTCGCCGAAGCAGTCAAAGGCATCGAGCAGTCCAAAGCCGGTGGCGACATCCTATCGCCGCTCTCCCTCCAAGAGCGCGGCGGGAGGGACGCGCTTCAGCGCGGCCGAGTTATGGGGCGGCTTGAACGCCAAGGAGGCGCGGCTTTAGCCGCGCATAGTCTAGCAAAGGGGGTGCGCGGCTGAAGCCGCGCACTACTTGATGCTACGGCCTTGGGCAAGCGCGGCCCTAGGCGCGACATTACTGGCCCAAGCGCCGCTCGTAGGGCGTTCTCCACGCGCGCCAGCCGAAACATTGGCACGCGAGGGCGAACTTCACGGCGTCCCACATCACCTTGTAGCGCCGCGGCCTCCACCATTCGAAAACCATCGCCGCCAGCTTCAAGCCGTTCCTGCGAAATCGGGCGTTGCTCATGTCGAAGGCAGCGCGGCTGCCGTCGGATTCGCTCCACTCCACGTCATGGATGAACGCGGCGGGCGCGAGCGACGGATGGAGCGCGTCCATCACCTTCCTCAACCACTGCGGAAACCACTCGGGTCCTATGCCGTTGTAGATGTGCGCAAGCTCGGCGTCCGTGTACTTGTCGAGAATCGAGCGATTCTCCAATTCACAAGCTGCGCAAAGCCTGCGAAGACCTCCCGCCCATTTGATTGTCGTCATATATCTCCTTTCGGTTTTTGAATGCGGCGGACGTCATGCCCGCCACTAATATATGACAACTCGATTGCAAATCGGCAAAAAGTTTTGAAACTTTATGGCTCTTCACATCATTTGGCGGAAATATGCGATCTTTACGGAGTAAAAACACAAATGCTTTACCAAGAATTTCGAACGCTTGCGTTCGCAAAGGGAAGGCCTCGATTTTCCGATAGCGCGTCCTCGCTTCGTTCGGACTATCGGAAAATCTTCGGCCTGATTCGCCGCAAAAATCGGCAACTTAACGAGCGTAGCGAGTGCGAAGCAAGCCGATTTCAAGGCGAAATCTTTGCGTCCTTCGCATTCTAAAATGACAAACCATACAAGAATCCTCTCCGATTGTTTTATCAACCCCCAATATGGCATTTTCATCTGTGTCCACCAAAATATTCGAAGAACCAATATTTAAAATTGTGTATGAGGTCGATACGAACGCTGTCTATCAAACGGTCTTTCCTTTTTCGTGGATGCAAAATGACAATGGGTCAAAGGGATATTGCTACAACTTCCCATTAAGTGGGACGGAATATCTGGTCTATCGCACGCGGGTAACAACGAATTCGGAGGGTAGAGTCATTTCGGCTAATTATGGGGTAATCCACGGACCCATGAGCCTTCTAAAGTATTTTTGTTATGACGAGGGGTCTTTCAATCCTGTTCAAAACGACACCAATTTAGAGAACATTCGAATGTTCCGCCGTTACAATGCCATTAAACGACAGGAGGAAGAGCGCTCGCGAAAGTCATAGGACATTATGGGGTTGTTCGGAAAATAAATGGGGCTGACGCGCAATGATGAAGATGTTTTCGATCATAGATCTGGCAATGGTATGTCTCGTCGGCAAGATTTTTAGCGAAGACGGCAACTCCGTCGTTAACGTAGCAGTAAAGACGCAACTGAAAGAGATAGATTGAACGCGTTTTGGACAAAGCCTACTGGTGATTTTGAAGAGGAGATGAGCGCGGTCGGGTCTACCCAGAACGACTTAGGGACCAACACTTCGCGATCAGGTTGAGTTCGACCTATTCGCATATTTTTCTTCAAGGAACGCGAAAAGGAACTATGCTAACTCTTCGGAGAATCACCACCCTGGGTAGATATGATGGCGAATCACTTCGACGGGCATGACTTTCCCTCGCAAAAAGCACACGGGCGACTTTTTTAGCGTGTAGGACAGGAGTTGCAGGAGTTTTAAATGCTCCTGTTTCTCCTGCCCTTCATGCCTATAAATTGAAACGTAGAATGGTTGATGATCAAGAGTGGATGTATCGCCAGTCCTCCTGTCTCACCAGTTCTACATGCTAATAAGACTCCTACTACGACTGGAAACCGCGAGGATGCCATTCATTCGTTGCTAAAACATACCCCAAAAGAATGCATAGCGAGCGAAAAAAGCGGCATGAAAAGATTCTTGAAAGATATTTTCCAACTGCGTATGATTTTATGCTATAATATTCGGCGTTTCTGCGGGGAGACATCCGCAGGGATGGAAGGTTGGGTTCGCCTTACTTTCCATGAATCGATGTAGCATCTAAGCTACACGTCGTTCTCGCAAATACGACCAATATTTCAGAACAGAGCGACATGTAAGTGGAGATGCGCCCTACTTTGGGCGCATATTCTCTTTGTGTATTCTGTTCGGGCCTTTGGTCGGGCTTTGCGAGAGTGCATAAGGGATGTGCGCTCTTTTTATGCATCGAAGACGGTCTTCGACGATGTTTCTATTGCGTTGCAACAAACATCCATCGGACAGATGACCGTAGAAAACGAGAGTGCGATAAGAGCGGTTGTATCCGCCTGCGTGAGATCATACGCTTCCGCATTTGCCGACAGGCATCTTGCCGAGTCTGACGACCCGGAAGGTACGATAAACATGAAGATTCACAATATCTTCATTTCGTCTTTAGGCGCCGACATTCAATATTACTCTGCACTTGCAAGATCCCTTGACAGCAGTCTTGGCAACATGCTTGAGCAAATGGCAATTTCCATTGCCCGGCTCCATTATCGCGTAGAGCAGCATGTCGAAGGAGTGTTGTATCGGCAACAGACGGAGTTTATCGCCAACATCCTGGAAGCGTACAAAAGACATGCAAAGATTCCCTGCCGGGCGGACTACACCTGTATATGCACAAACAACAATCCCAATGGCGAAATTAGAAAAAGACACGAGAGCGATTATTACCTCTATGACGATGCAGACGATATGCATTATCTGATTGAGCTCAAAATTGGCGGTGATCTTGACAACAAAAAAGCCCGCTCCGAAAAAGAGGCTCTGCTTGAGCAATACTGCATACTCGCAAACCATCTTGGCAGCACGGATAAAATCCGCATATGCTTTGCTACCGCATACAACAGATACGGCGAGGGGAATCCTTGGAAGCAGGGCAGGGTTTTGCAATTCTTTTCCAAGGAAGAACTTTTGATAAGCCGCGATTTCTGGAACCTTGTCTGCAAATCAGACAACGGGTATGAAATAATCATCGACGAATACAAAGCCAATGCGCATTTGATCATAGATGCGTTAAAACAAATAAAACAAGTATATTTGCCAGAATGAACGACAATATCAGTTTGTGCTGTGGCGATAGCCGCAATTTGCTGAAAGACATTCCTTCGGCGTCCGTTGATTTGATTTTGACAGACCCGCCTTACAATTTGCGCAAGTACTCGACCGGCAATATAAATCTGCCCTGGCGTAGTGCCCTAAACAACGATCTTGCGGAGTGGGATGGCATCGATTTCCATCCAGAAGAATGGGCTGTGGAATTTCAGCGAATTTTGAAGAAACATGGAAATCTATTCGTGTTCACGTCTTACAACCTGATAGGAAGATGGCACGACATATTGGATCCTCTCTTTGATGCTACACAGATATTTATATGGCATAAGACAAATCCTGCTCCCAAGATATACAAAACCGGTTTCTTAAACAGTTGCGAGATGATATTCTGTTGCTGGAACAAGGGCCACGTTTGGAATTTTACCACGCAAAAAGAAATGCACAATTTTATCGAATCTCCAATTTGCATGGGAGCCGAACGATTGAAAAAGCCAAAGCATCCTACACAAAAGCCAGTAAAAGTACTTTCTCATTTGATAAGGATTGCAAGCAACGAAGGCGATTTGGTACTCGACCCGTTTATGGGCGTTGGCTCAACCGGGGTGGCTGCACTAGCACAACAGCGCAAATTCATCGGATTCGAGATTGACAGACATTACTTTGATGCCGCCGTGAAACGTTTGGCTGTACGGGAATACAAATGAACTCGCTAAAATTACTGATCGCCATGGGAATGCTATTTCTCGGTTTTTCTGCGCCGGCACTTCCGCCAATAATCAAGTGGGCAGGCGGAAAAGAACGCGAATTGCCACATATACTTAAAAACGCCCCTCCACGCTATGAGAGATATTTTGAGCCTTTCGTTGGCGGAGGCTCTGTATTTGCTGCTGTGACTGCAAAGGAATACATAATCAATGATAAAGCCAGAGAACTTGTCGATTTGTATCTTGCGATAAGAATTCAGGACATGAATGTCTTTTCAAAGTTGTCAGCCATCAACGATTCTTGGAAAGGTATGTTCGCATTCGCAACCAAACACATGCAGGAATTGAAAGCAATCTACAAAGCTCTGGAAGATTATAACTGGCAATCCATAAAGACTGAAAAACAAATTACCGCTTTTCTGAAGAGCAATGACGATGAATTGCTGGACTTGCTCGGGGAAATGAGAATGGACAACAGCGCTTTTAGAAAAGAACTGAAGCGCAATGTCGTCCAGAAATTGCATCGCATGAAGCGAATTGAACAAAACAAGCACAGGATGGACGAGGACGATCTGGAGGATAATTTGCGAACTGCTTTCATGGGGTCGCTTTACATGTATTACCGTAGTCTTTACAACAAACAGGCCTACAACAACGATAAGGAGCTTGCGACTGCACTATTTGTATTCATTCGCAATTACGCCTACAGCGGGATGTTCCGGTATAATGCAAATGGAGAATTCAATGTACCCTATGGCGGCATTGGTTACAACAGCAAAACTTTGGACAAGAAACTTGCTTATTACCAATCTCCGGAATTGGCCAAACGCTTGCAAAATACAATGATCGAATGTCTGGATTTCCTCGAATTTTTACAAAAGCACCCACCTCATGAAAACGATTTCATGTTCCTTGATCCTCCGTATGACTCTGACTTTAGCACATACGCTCAAAATGCATTTGACAAAGCAGATCAAGAGCGTCTTGCAAAGTATCTGACGGAAGAGTGCAAGTGCAAATGGCTGATGATTATCAAAAATACGCCGTTCATATATTCATTGTACGATGGCAAAGGTTTGACCATAAAGGCGTTCAATAAAAAATATCAAGTCAGTTTCATGAACAGGAACGATAGAGAAACAGAACATCTCATAATAATGAATTACAATCAAAAATAGAAAAGACGGCGCCATGGCCGACGACATTATTGGACAGGCGCCGCTTGCTGGACGCTCTCCACGTGCGCCAGCCGAAGCGCCACGGCGCATTGCCTGCAAGCGCTTCCAAGCGACGCAAAGACATCCTCCCATGCGCCCCCCGTGCGCGGCTGAAGCCACGCACCCCTGTTAGGGCATACGCTTCTTGGGACAGCCTTCGGCTGGGGGATATTCCTTGACGCTACGGCCGGGCGGCAGTGCGTCCCGGCCGCGACAAGGGCGGGCACTGCCTCAGGCGCGGAGGCCGAGGAGGTGGAGGTACCAGCCGACGATCTGCGGGCCGCGGAACATCCAGACGAGGCAGCCGATGCAGAGATACGGGCCGAATGGAATTTCGGTGAAGCGGCCGAGTTTGATTTTAGCGGCGGCGATTTGCGAAAGCCCGACGATCGAGCCGACGATGGAGGCGACGACGAGCGTCACGAGCGCGGCGACGGGTCCGAAAATCGCCCCCACCGCCCCTACGAGGAGCACGTCCCCCATCCCCATCGCCTCGCGTTTGAAGACTTTTGTGCCGACAGCCCTTATCACCCACAAAAGCCCGAACCCGAAGACGAGTCCGGCGAGCGATGCGACGGGATGGACAGCGAGCGGCGTATCTGCAAAGACCGGCGAGGCGTAGTTGGCGAGCGCCCAGAGCGCGCACGAGCACGCGACGCCCCACACCATGCCGCCTATTGTCACGAAGTCCGGCAGAAGCTGGCAGTCGAAGTCGATGAACGAGCCGGCTATCATGAGCGCAATCCACAACCACGCGAGCGGCGCAAAGACGCCATAATGCAAAAACGCCGCGAGGAAGAGGCACCCGCCCAGAGTCTCCACGAAGATGTAGCGCGGCGAAATAGGCGTTTTGCAAGCGGCGCACCTGCCGCGCAGCGCCAGCCACGAGACGATCGGGATGTTTTGATACCACTTTATCCCCGCCCCGCACTTCGGGCAATGCGACGGCGGAGAAACGATCGACTCCCCTCGCGGCACGCGCCATATGACGACGTTCAGGAACGACGATATCACCGCCCCCATCAGGAATGAAAACACGCAAAGGATGGTGTAAAGCGACATTCCCCTGCCTCACTTCTTCTTGAAAATCAGCTTCTTCTGGATGTGGTAGCTAGCGAAGAAGAGGGCGGTCTCGACGGCAATCTTGATGAGAGTAATGGCGACGCCCTTTGTGTCGAAGACGGCGGCAAGTCCGCTCGTGAATACATAGCCGGCGGCGGCTATAGCGAGGACAAGTCCCCAGTATTGCAGGAAACTGCGCTTCGGGGCGCTTGAGCGGAAGACGACGATGCGGTTGTAGAAATAATTGAAGTTTGCCGAAACGAGCCTCGCGGCGGCGAAGGCGATGAAGATATCGAACCGGCGGAGCGTGGAATAGCGTTCAAGCACCCAGATGACGAGCGCGAAAATCGCGTTGTCGACGAGGAACGAAAGGACGGAAGAAAGGCAGAACTGCAAAAGCGAGCGGTAGATGCGGATTGTATCGAGAACCGGATTGAAATGGCTGGTCGCGTTTTCGTCTATGTATACGGTCTCGATCGGGATTTGAAGAGGTTTTTCGTCGTGGCGGCGGCAGTCCGCGAGCATGGCCATCTCATATTCGTAGCGGTCGCCAGGGATGGCGGCGATGCGCGCGACGAGCGGCCCGGGAATGCCTCTGAGGCCGGTCTGCGTATCGCGGATCATGAGGCGCGTCATCAGGAAGAAGAGCCAGCGCGTCCAGAAATTGCCGAAGCGGCTGCGAAGCGGCACCTTGCCGGAAAACGCGCGGACGCCGAGCACGAGGCCGCCGCGATGGGTCTTTAGCGCATCCGCGACGCGCTTGATATCTTCGGGCTTGTGCTGTCCGTCGGCGTCGGCCGTGATGACGTCTTCCTCGCCGATATACGCAAGGCCCGTCTTGAGCGCCGCACCCTTGCCGCGATTCTTCTCGTGGACGAGAATCTTCTCTACATACTTCTCCGCTTGCGGAAATATCTCCCTGCCCGTCGTGGAACCGTCGTCGACGAGAACAATCCTCGCGAACTTCCCCTGAAGCGCTTCGAGCAGCTTCAGGAGCTTTTCGTCGGGATTGTAGGCCGGTATGAGAATCGCGGACATGAGTATGATATAAACAAGAGGTAGGAGGTAGGAAGTAGGAGGTAGGCCGCTTCGCGGAAGTAGGAAGTAGAAAGTAGTTCGTGCATTCTATTTCCTGCTTCCCACCTTCTACTTCCTACTTTCTTTCAGAGCCCCAGCTTTTCCATCTGCTCTTTTTCGATGATATCGTTGTAGCGCTTCTGGAGTTTGAGATAGTCGAAGCGGTTGCGGAAAAGATCTTCGACGAACTTTTCGGAAAAGTAGACGAAGCCTGCATCGCGTATCGACTGCGAGAACGCGTGGAGGCTCGGGTTGTCCTTCATGATGGCCGGCAATTTGGAAAGGACGTGCCTGGCCGCGCCGCCGTCGGCAGTGATGGCGGGATAGCGCGAACTGAAGCAGCAGTAGCCGCCGCCGCGCAGAAGGGAATCGATCTTCGTGCGCATCGAATTGACGCGCTGGAGAAGCGCATTGGATTTATCGTTCGGGACGAATTCGCCATCCAACGAGTAGGATACGGTGACGGTCGGCTTCGGGGGGCGCGGCTTGTAGGTGGATTTCTTCTTCGCGGTGGATTTCTTCTTCGCCGCCGGCGCATCGTCGAAGAGATCGTCGAGAGAGCTTTCCCAATCGTCCTCGGGCTCCGGCTCTGGCTCTTCCTCGATCACAGGCTCGGGGGCGGGTTCGCCGGCAGGCACGGCGGTCTCGGTGCGCGAGACCTTGACGCCCTTCTGCGTCTTTATGAACTCTTCCCATGGCACGATCTCGCCCGTGACCTGGATCTTGTTGATTCTGATGACGGTGCCATAGCGCTCGACCTTGTACGGCGGGTCGAGGTATTTGCCGTCGATGAACACCCAGCCGCTGTTGAACGGCTTGCCGACGGCGGCCTTGAGGGCCTTGAGCGACGCGGCGGGAGGTCTGCGGAACGCGCTCGTCTGCTGCGCGTCTGCCACGGACATCGCGACAAGAGCAGCAAGGAACAGGAAAAATCTTGTTGTCTTCATTGCAAACCTCCTGAAATATGTGCGATTTGAAAAAGAAGTCCCACAGTGCCGTAGCGCAGAATCCCCGGAACCCATGTTCCAAAGTGGAGGGTTTGACGCCTCCTTTTTAAAATGTCGGTCGAAGAAATGTCTGCTTTATCCGCGTGCACCACAGGACCAACGATGAAGATAGTTAGCAGTAAGCAGTTAGTCCTAACTGCTAACTCTCCCTGACTTCCACGCCGGCTGTGGCGTTAAGGGCGTCGACCACGCGGCGGAACGAAGCGGAGACTTCGTCGTCGGTGAGCGTACGCTCCGCGGAGCGGAATTCGAGGGAGTATGCAAGCGAACGAGCGCCCTTGGGGGCGTCCTTCGGTTTGAAGATGTCGAAGAGCTTGACGGCGACGAGGTCCTTGCCGGCGGCCTTGCGAATCGTCTTCTCGATGCCAGCGTGTTCGACGCCGGCGGCGGCGAGGATGGCGACGTCGCGGCGGACGAGCGGGAACTGCGGCGGCGCGGAGACCCTGCCTGTGGCGCCGACGCGCTTGATGAGCGGCTTTAGCTCGAGTTCGCAAAGGACCATCTGCGTCGTGAGGCGATACGGATGGCGGAGCTTCGCGGAAAGCGCGCCGAGGACGCCGATTTTACGGCCGTTGAGGTCGACACGGAGCGCTGCGCCGGGGGCGAACGCGGGATGAGCCTCGGGGACGAAATCAAGCTTGCCGGAATGCAGGCGGCGGACAAGTTCCTCGACTACGCCCTTCATCCAAAGGACCGCTTCCTCTTCGCCGAGCGCGACGCGCTCGCGCAACGCTTCGCGGCCCACCGGGCCGGAGAAGCCGAGCGCGAGATGCTCCTCTTCGCCGGGACGCGAGTCGAACACCTTGCCAAGTTCGAACAGCATCGCGTTTTCGACCTGGCGGGAAGCGTTCCTGCCAAGCGACATCATCATCTGCGCGAGCAGGTTCGGGCGCATGACGCCATAGTCGGCCGAGACGGGGTCCGGGATGACGAGGCGCTTTTCCCGGTCGCGCGGGTCGAACGCGTCGAGCTCCTTCGCGGAAAGGAAGGAGTAGTGCATAGCTTCGGTGAAGCCAAGCGCTAGGCACGTTGAGCGCACGAGCTCGCGGGCCTTGAACGGCGCATCGGAAAGCGGCGAAATCGACGGCGCGGAGGGCATCGTATCCGGGATGTTGTCGAGGCCGTAGACGCGCGCAATCTCTTCGACGAGATCCGCTTCGAGCTCAAGATCGTATCGCCAGCTCGGGATGCCGAACGAAATTTCATCGAGGGCGGCGTAAAGCATGCCATCGCCGCTCTGGCGAGGTTCGAGGCCGAGCGACTTGAGGATGAACACCATCGCATCGTTGCCGACGGGAATGCCGATCAACTTGCGGGCGCGCTCGAAATCGAGCGTGACATCGGCATTGAGAGGCTTGGAGCGGTTGTCGACGTCGATGAGGCCCTTGGCGATTTTCGCCTTGCCGTACTTCTGCAAAAGGTGCGCGGCGCGCGCGGAGGCGAACGCCGCGAGGTCCTTGTCCACGCCGCGAATGTAGCGGTAGGAGGATTCAGAGGCGAGGCCGAGCTTGGTCGCGGTGAATTTGGTGGAAGCGGGCTCGAAAAGCGCACTTTCGAGCATGACGCTCGTCGTGCCAGGCGCGATGCCGGAGTCTTCGCCGCCCATGATGCCGGCGACGGCGTTCGGACGCTCCGAGTCGCAAATCATCAACATCGTCGGATCGAGCTTGCGCTCGACGCCGTCGAGGGTCTTCATCGTCTCGCCGTCGCGGGCCGTACGCACGACAATCGTGCGGTCCTTGAGCTTCGTATGGTCGAAGGCGTGCAACGGCTGACCGAGTTCGAGCATCACATAGTTCGTGACGTCCACGCAAAGCCCGAGCGAACGGACGCCGCAGAGCTCCAGACGCTTGGCCATCAGCTCCGGCGAAGGACCATCCTCCACATACGTGACGACGCGCGCCGTATAACGCGGGCATTTGACGGGATCCTCGACGACGACCTTCACTTCGCTCTCGACCGGCGTCTCCTCCTCTACGAAGTCAACGTCGGGCAAAGTGAGCGGGCGATGGAGGATTGCGGCAAATTCGCGGGCGAGGCCGACGATGGAAAGCGCATCCGGGCGGTTCCACGTCACTTCGATATCGAACACCGTCTCGGGCTTTTCACCGCCGACAACATCGCGCACAAACGCGCCTGTTGGCGTCTCCGGCGGGAATTCAATGATGCCGGAATGGTCGCCGCCGAGGCACAGCTCCTTGTAGGAGCAGCACATGCCGAACGATTCGACCCCGCGCAGTTTGCCCTTCTTGATCTTGAAATTACCGTCGGGAATCACGGCGCCGATTTTCGCGAACGCCGTCTTGATGCCCTTGCGCATGTTCGGCGCGCCGCATACGACTTGGTATTCAACGGCGCCATCGCCCACCTTGCAGACGTGGAGGTGGTCGGAATCAGGGTGCGCCTCGCATTCGAGCACTTCGACGACGACGAAGTCGTCCGCGAGCGGTTTGGGGCCAATCGTCTCGACCGACTCCACCTGGAGGCCTGCGCGAGTGAGTTTCTCGGCAAGCTCCTGCGGATCGATATCATCGACTTTTACAAAGTCGTTCAGCCAACTGAGAGGAAGAAGCATGGGAACAGTTAGAAGTTAGCAGTTAGGAGTTAGGAGTCGACTCGGCTGGGGGCGGCGGGGGAGCAGGCTCGGAGGAGGAGGCCTCCGGCTCCGCGACGGGCGTCTCCGGCTCGGGTGCCGGTGCGGGCTCTGGAGCAGGTGCTTCAGGCTCTGGCGCCGCCGCCTCGGGCGCAACCGCCTCGGCGGGCGCGGGGGCTGCGGGGGCCTTCTTGGGCTTCAGCCACTGCGGACCGTACTTCGGGTGCTTCTCGACCGCGCTGAAAACGCCGTTCGTAAACGAGACGACGTGCCCTGTCGAAACCAGCCACGCCAAATGCTTTTCGGCCTCGGCGTCGCCCTTGCAAATCTCCGCTTTCGTGCGACAGGGGTTCTCTTCGATGAACTTCGCCATGTTCGCAAGTTCCGGAATCGCGTGGGCGGCGTCGAACTCCTTGAGTTCGCGGGCGACGACGAATTCCTGGCCGCGAGGGTCGTTCGCGCGGAAGAACTGCATCTTGTGATGGTGGAAGGCGCCGCGCAACGCGAACAGCATCGACACGGGAGCCCTGCGCTCCGCCGCCAGCGCATCGCGGACCGCGAACAGGAACGGGCGCGACTCGCTCTTGAGCGCCGCCGCCGCCGTTATCATCAGCGTCTTCGGGGTAGTGACGAGGTTGTCGAGGATATTGCGCTTGAAGTCGCTTTCGGCCTGCTCGCGGGTTAGGCCCGCCGCGCCTTCCTCCGCGCCCTTCGGGAAGTAGAGGGTCTTCTTCGTCGCGCCCTTGCGCCATTCCTCGATCGACTCCGGGTCGCGCACCATCTCGATCCGCGCACGGTAGTCCGCTTCGCTCATGTTCGGGTACTTCGTGCGGATCATCTCGCGCACGACAGAGTTGAACTCGTGGATGTTCGGCGGCCCGAGCAAGACGCCGGAAAGCCCGCACTTCGCCACGCAGTTGAAATTCCCCTTCGGCGGCTCGACCTCGACTTCTTTCACATCGTAGTAGTCCGTCAGGTGGTGCGTCAGCGCATGCGCGACAACTTCATCGCGGTTCATCGAGGCATACGTGCACGCCTTGCACTGCGAGAAAGTTTTCAGCGGCTCCGTGGAACCTTCCTTGACACGCGGCATTACTTTAAGGAGTACGGATTCTGGATTGTCCAGAAGGAAATACGCCAGATCCTTCAGCTTGAACGCCTGCGAAGATTCTCGAAGTTTGCGGATGATAGTCCCCAGCGCCCGAGGCTCCGGGAGTATCTTGATCTCCGCATCCATCGGTCTAGGAGCTTCGGTGCGGGGCGGACGGTTGAAACGCTCCGGCCTCGGCCCGGAACCGCGACGCTCGAATTTGCGCTCTCGCGCGCCTTCGCGTTCAGGTGCTTCCCTGCGCTGAGGGCGTGACTCCCCACGCGACGACGCCGACGGCGCCGTTGCGCTCACCCCGGCTTCCTTCTTCGCCCAGTCGGGCGTGAAATCGAAGGATCCAAGGTCCAATACAGGTGTTTCTCTGGTATCCATTATGAGGAATATTATATCATATAGAGGGCGCTATGGTCAAGGGGGAGGAAGAGGGAAGAGGGAAGAGGGAAGAGGGAAGAGGGAAGAGGGAAGAGGGTAGTATGAATACTATGACTTTCCAATCAACAGCATTGACTTGGCAATGTGACAGCATTGACTTGGCAATGTGACTGCTGTGACTTGGCAATGTGACAGCATTGACTTGGCAATGTGACTGCTATGACTTGGCAATGCGACTGCTGTGACTTGGCAATGCGACTGCTGTGGTTTGCGGCGCGACAGCTCTGGAAGATCTAGAAGACCTGGAAAGGCTTTTCTGCTTTTCGGTCGCGCACCCCGCTTGACCCGTTGCCCTCATTTATGGTATAATAAGCGTCCTATGTGCGAAAAGCTCGTTATCGACACGGCCCGAATCGACGAAAAAGGCGAGACCTTTGAAGGCGAAGTGGACTGCGTCGACATTGACGAAACCTACGTGAAACCCTTCGGGGGCGTGAGATACCGCCTCTACGTGCAGGTATTCGGGAAGGAGGTTCTGGCCAAGGGACACCTTGAGCAGGACTTCGACCTCGTATGCAGCCGGTGCGGGAAGGATTTCGACACGACGGTGAAAGTCGACGACTTTCTCGCGTCTCTGGAACTCGGGGACGGGGGGACGGAAGTCGATTTGACCGACGAAGTTCGCCAAAGCGTGCTTTTGGAGCTGCCGGCGTATCCGGTGTGCGACGAAGCGTGCGAAGGGCTCGCCGAGGCGGCAGAGGAGCCGCAGGACGAGCGTTGGAACGCGCTGGACGCACTGAAAGATGTCAGATAGTAAAGGAGCAGAAAAATGGCTAGTCCGAAGAACAAGAAGTCCAAAATGCGCAAGCGCCAGAGGGTTGCCCAGCTGGAGAAGCCGATTCTCGCGCAGGTTTCGACGTGCCCGAAGTGCGGCGCGGCGAAGAGAGCGCATCGTGCGTGCCCCAAGTGCGGCGAATACAACGGCCACACGGTGGCGGTCTGACAGGTTCGGGGTTCTTGGCCTTGCGCGCGGAGGCGGAGTCCTGAGAATGGATTTCCGCCGCCGGCGTCCGGCCCGCCATCCTCAACCTCCACCCCTCAACTTTTACCCTTATGGTTAGGATTGCACTAGACGCCATGGGGGGCGATCACGCTCCCAAGCAGATTGTAGTCGGGGCCGTAGAGGCCGCGTGCGCATTGGACGACGTGAAGATTCTCCTCGTCGGGCAGATGTCTGCCATACAGCGGGAGATCGATCGTTTTTCCAAAGACCGCAAGCAGCTCGCGCAGCGGGCGATTGAAAAGGGGTCGCTCGCAATCATCCACGCTCCCGACCAGGTGGAGATGGAGGATGTGCCGGTGGAAGCGGTCCGCAAGAAGAAGGACTGCTCGATCAACGTGGCTATGCGCCTTGTAAAGGAGGGGCGCGCGGATGCGTTCGTCTCCGCCGGCAACTCCGGCGCCGTCGCCACGAGCGCGATTCTCAACCTCGGCCGCATTCCGGGCGTGAAGCGTCCGGCGATCGCCATGGTCCTTCCCACGAGCTCCCCCGACCGCCCCCTTCTCCTCCTCGACTCCGGCGCCAACATGGATTGCCATCCCGAATGGCTGGTCCAGTTCGCGCTCATGGGCAACATCTACTCGAAGGCGGTGCTCGGCCGCGAAAAGCCCGCCATCGGGCTCGTCTCCATCGGCACGGAAGACTGCAAGGGCAACCAGCTCGTGCACGAAACCTACCCTGAGATGAAAAAGCTCAAAGGGCTGAATTTCGTCGGCAACATCGAGGGGCACGACATTTGCGGCGGGCAGATCGACGTCGCGGTGTGCGACGGATTCGTCGGCAACGTGATACTCAAGACCGTGGAATCCGTCGCCCATGCGATAAGCGGCTGGCTGAAACGCGAACTCAAGAAGACGCTGTTCCGCAAGATTTGTGCATTGATGCTCAAGGGTGCGTTCAACGCGCTGAAGAAGCAGATGGACCCGGAGGTCTACGGCGGGGCGCCGCTCTTGGGCGTGCCGGGCGCCGTGATCATCACCCACGGCAATTCAACCCACAAGGGCATCTTCTACGCCGTCAAGTCCGGCGTGGCCGCGGCGCGCAACGACGTCGCCGGCCTCGTCGCCAAGGCCATCGCGGAGGCTGGCGAAGAGGCGAAGGCGGGCTAGAACGGCATGCAGCCTCCACTGGCGACCGGGGCTTCCGGGGTCCGGGTCGCCGGAATCCCCAGAGGCGCCGGTCTTTGAACATCGAAGCATTTTCCGAAAATCCACAACATCTCCCCTTCCATGGACTACAATTTCAGCGCGATAGAGAAAAAATGGCAGAAGTATTGGCTTGAAAACAAGACTTTCAAGACCGATGCGAAAGACGGTTCGAAGCCGAAGTTCTACTGCCTCGACATGTTCCCGTACCCCTCCGGCGCGGGCCTCCATGTCGGACACCCGGAAGGCTACACGGCCACCGACATCCTCTGCCGCTACAAGCGCATGAAAGGCTTCAACGTCCTGCATCCCATGGGGTGGGACGCGTTCGGCCTGCCAGCCGAGCAGTATGCCGTGGAGACGGGCACGCACCCCGCCGTCACGACCGAAAAGAACATCAACCGCTTCCGCGAACAAATCCGCTCGCTCGGCTTCTCCTACGACTGGGACCGCGAGGTCAACACGACCGACCCCAAGTATTACCGCTGGACGCAGTGGATATTCGAGCAACTCTACAAAAAGGGCCTCGCGTACGTGGCGGAGGTGCCTGTGAATTGGTGCCCGGCGCTGGGGACGGTGCTCGCGAACGAAGAGGTTATCGACGGCAAATCCGAACGCGGCGGCCATCCTGTCATCCGCAAGCCGATGCGCCAGTGGATGCTCAAAATCACCGAATACGCAGAGAGACTGCTGAATGACCTCGACACGCTCGACTGGC
>DFGB01000014.1:20162-20408 GCA_002371135.1 Verrucomicrobia bacterium UBA3761
GCAACTGGATCGGCAAATCGACAGGCGCGCTCGTCGATTTCAAGGCGGTCGCGACTTCGGGCGCCGGACTCGACACGCTGACCGTGTATACGACGCGGTGCGACACGCTCTTCGGGGCGACGTACATGGTCGTAAGCCCCGAGCATGCGTTTGTCAAAAAGTGGCTGGACGCGGGCATCATCGAGAATGCGGACGATGTGCGCGCGTATCAGCGCCTCGCGGCCTCGAAGAGCGACCTCGAGCGCA
>DFGB01000014.1:20474-20603 GCA_002371135.1 Verrucomicrobia bacterium UBA3761
TGAACAAGGAGAAGACGGGCGTGCGCCTCGTCGGCGTCGCCGGCGTGAACCCGGTGAACGGCCAGGCGCTGCCGATCTTCATTTCAGACTACGTGCTCGCCACTTACGGCACGGGCGCGATCATGGCCG
>DFGB01000006.1 GCA_002371135.1 Verrucomicrobia bacterium UBA3761
TTTTTATCGCAGAGACGCAGAGTCGCAGAGATTATCGATTTTGTCGGTGTTATTTCATATGTATAGCACATAGATCTGTCAGTTTGACTAAAGAGAGTGTTGATTTGGCGTCTCGTGAAAAATGCGAAAATCTGAGAAAACTCTGCGTCTCTGCGTCTCTGCGATAAAAATCTATTGCATGGTAGTGAATCGGAAAATTGAAAAAATCTTTACCGTGGAAAAGGCATTTACATTGATCGAGCTCGTGGTGGTGCTGGCCGTGATAGGAGTTGTCACGCACCTGGCCGTAGTCGAATTCGCGCATGTGGTGGATGGCAAGCGCGAGGCGGCTGCGGACGCACAGCTTGAGAACGTGCGCTATGCCGTGTTTCGCATGACGCCAGGGGGCGAATGCGAGGGATTTCTCGCCGACATGGGGAGGCTGCCGCGCCCCGTCGAACTCGATTCCCGCGGCGCCATCGCGACGTGGGCTCCCACGAACGGCACTCTGGCCGAGCTTTGGTTGAAGCCGCCCGCCGCCAAGGCGTATGCGCTACGCCAGGCGACGACGAACAACCTCCGCGTCGCAGAGGAAGAAATGGCTGCGCTCAAGGACGAAAACATCTGGGTCGCTACGGGATGGCGCGGGCCGTACTTGCGTCTGCCGCTTGCGAAGAGCAGGCTTTTCGACCCATGGGGCAATGCGATCGAAGAGAAGGATAGCGCAGGGCTCGTCAGGGTATGGGCGACGAACGGCGCGATTCATGCAGTCTCGCATTACGGGGCGAAGGCGCAGGCGTCGGCGCGGCGAGACGTCTCGCTCGACCCGCACCGCGAGGCCTGCAAAGTGGCGGTATACTTGCAATACGCAGAAGGGGTTCCCCATGTGGACGAATGCGCATGGTACGGCCCGGCGGACGGGATGATAACGGGCAAGGTGGAAAGCGTCTCCGGGAACGTCGTCGTATGCGACGTCGCGACGCCCGGGCCAAAGGTGCTCAGTCTGCGGCGCGGCGGCGCGCGGGTGTTCGCGCGTCCGGTGGATGTCCCGCCCGGTGGCAAAGAACTTTCAATAAGGCTGGCAGAATAAAGATGGCAATTAAAGGGGCAGAAACGCTTTGGTCGGACCCGTCCGCCTTCCGCCTGGAAGTGCGGCTTGCGGCGGTGCAGACGGCGTCGCTAGGCGAGAGCGAGCTCGCATCGGCGCTGGCATACGAGGTCGAGCCGTTTTCGCACATCCCGTCGGCCGAGGCTGAAATCGCGTGGCGGGAAATCGCGAGCGAAGATGCGACGCTCAAGATATTCAACATCGCCGAGCGGCGGCTGGGCAAAGGGGGTCGAGGCCGTGCGGGGCGCGGCAAACGCGATGCTGTCGCGTTCGCGAAGGGCGCGTATGTGTTTGGCGCGCTTGTCGCAGTCGCGATGGCGGTCGATTTTGCATTTCTTCATTTCAAAGCGGGCGCGCTTGAAGAATCCATTGCCAAGCAGCGGCCGCTCGATGCCGAGATCAAGCGAATCGAAGGCGCTGCAAATGCGTCGAGGGCGGAGGCGGAGGCGCTGAGGACGCGTCGCGAAGATGCGGCCAAGGCGCAGGACAAGTTCGCCGGGTTGCGCTCTGCGTATCCGTCGTTGATGGAAGCAATAGCGAAGGTCTGCGGCGGCAAGACGGTAGTGCGCAGTTTCGCGGCGAGCGAAGCATTCACGGTGGAGATGCGTGCGGTGGCCGCGAGCGCGCAAGAGGCGGCGGCGGTAATGGCGGAGCTCTCGAAGGTGTGCGGGGCGATAGGCTGGGCGCTTGAGCCGGGCGACATGATCGCCGCGCCCAGCGCGACTACGGTCGAGTTCGCATGCAAACTGAAATTCACTTCAAATCGAGATTGACTGCAATGACGCCTGTCAGGACGAAAGACAAGATATTCCTCGCGCTGGTGTTGCCGCTGGCGGCGGCTGGGGCGTATTGGTATTTCTGGCGCGCCGAAGCGGCGGCGAGGCTCGACCGGCTTGAAGCCGAACATGAAGCGCTCGTCGCGGTCGAGGACTACCCAATGGAGAAGCGGCGTGCGGAGAACCGCCTTGCCGATGCCCAGGCGGCGCTGGAGCGAGAGAAGGCCATGCCTCTGCCGGCGGCGAAAATGAAGGCCGAGGAAGATGCATCCGTCGCAGACCGTGCGAGAGCGGTGCTAGACGTCTTTCGCGAACACGGGATAGTCGTCCTCAGGAGCGAACTGGTGGAGGACGCTACGCAGAATCAGGAGTGCCGCGAGGCCATCTGGAAAGCGGCGCTCTGGAAGCGCGGCTGGCGCGCGAAGTTGCATCGTTACACGCTCGACGGCTCGTATCCCGCCGTGAAGAGGGCGCTCGATGCCTTCTGCGACAAGCAAATGGCGGTGATAGTCGAAAAAACAAGCATGACGCCCGGCGCTTCGGCCCGTTGGGTGCTGGAGGTCTGGCTGTGACGGCATTACTTGAAAACATCTTTTCGCTTTGCGAACAGTTCGGTGCGAGCGACGTCCACTTGAGCGCGGGTTTCGCGCCACGCTGGCGCATCAACGGGCGGCTTGTGGAGCAAGGCGGCTTCAAAGAGTTCGACATGAAGACGGTCGACATGCTGGCGATGGAATTGGGCCTTGCAACTCTGCCTGCAGGCTCGCCCGACGGGACGGAAAAGATACGCCTGCGGCTTCTCGCCGACGGGGCGATCGACGGTGCGATGTCGAGCCCGTCGGGTGCGAGGTATCGTTTCAACGTCTACCGCGAAAGCGGGCGGCACGCTGTTGCGCTGAGGCGGCTCGATTCGCGAATGCGGTCGTTCGCGGAGCTGGGGCTCCCGCAACGTCTCGAGGAGTTTTGCACAGAGCGCGACGGGCTTCTCATCGTGACTGGCCCGACGGGCAGCGGCAAATCAACGACGCTCGCGACGATGCTCGACAAAATCAACAACACGCGCCACGGACACATCATCACAATCGAAGACCCGGTCGAGTTCATCCACCACTCGAAGCTTTGCCTCGTGAACCAGCGCCAGCTCGGGCGCGACACGCCTGAATTCAATACGGCGCTCGTTGATGCATTGCGGCAGGATCCAGACGTCATACTCGTGGGCGAGATGAGGGATTTGGCGACGGCGCGCACGGCGCTCAGGGCGGCGGAGACGGGGCATCTCGTCTTCACGACGCTCCACGCAGGCGACGCGCCGGGGGCGATAGAGCGGCTGGTCGCGATGTTCCCGGCTGAAGAGCAGCCTGGAGTGCGCAGGCAGCTCGCCCTGGCGCTGCGAGGCGTATTCGCTCAGCATCTCGTCGCGGGGCTCGACGGGCGTTCGCGGTATCTTGCGAGCGAACTTCTCGTCAACACGACCGCGGCCGCGAATCTCATCGCGACGGGGCGCTCGGCCCAGTTGTATTCAATCATCGAGACCGGCGCGGCCGCCGGCATGTGCACTTTGGAGCAGTCGCTCCTAGAGCTCTATGCGAGCGACAAAATCTCCGCTCGCGCCGCCCTCGCCTTGACTCGCAACCCCGACTTGCTGAAAGCCAGGATGGCTAGATAGTCTAGAAGCTCTAGAAGTGCTAGATATTCTAGAAGTGCTGGAAGAATACTCGCCGACTTCTCAACTTCTCAACTTTTCAACTTTTCGACTTTTCATGCAACTTCCACCTGCCAACGGGCTTCTTGAGAGAGCCGAAACGATTACGGACAGCGTACAGCTGGCCGACAGGATCCTGCGCGCCGGATATTTTGTGCACGCCTCGGACGTCCACATCGATCCAATGGAAGGGTGGACGCGCGTGCGCTTCAGGGTCGACGGGGAACTGGAAGACGTGCTGCGGCTTCCGTCTGCCATGCAGTCGCCGCTCGTCAGCCGCTTGAAAGTCCTCGCCTCGCTCGACATCGCCGAAAAGCGTGCGCCGCAGGACGGCGGTTTCTCCTGGCGCATGGCGCAGATGCCGACTATGCCGCCGCTCGACATACGCATGGCGACGCTGCCGTGCCGCCACGGCGAACGCGTGACGTTGCGGCTTCTTGAGACGGGCGGACGCCGCCTCGGTATGGACGACCTCGGACTTTCGGCCCGCGACAGGGACGTTTTCGCGAGGATCCTCGCCAAACCCCACGGGCTCGTCCTCCTCACAGGTCCCACGGGCAGCGGCAAGACGACGACGCTCTATGCCGCCATCAACGAACTGCTCAAAGGCGATGCGAAGAACATCATCACGGTCGAAGACCCGATTGAATACGAAATACCGGGTGTGGCGCAGGCCGAGGTGGACTCAGCCGACAAGGTGAACTTCGCCAAGGCGCTGAAGTCGATTTTGCGCCACGATCCGGACGTGGTGATGATAGGCGAAATACGCGACGGGGAGTCGCTCGACGCCGCGGTCAAGGCGTCGCTCACGGGGCACCTCGTCCTCTCGACGCTTCATGCCAATGACGCAAAATCGTCGGTGACGCGGCTTGTCGACATGGGGCTCGACCCCAAAATGGCGACGGCGACATTGCGCCTTGCCGTGGCGCAGCGGCTTGTGCGCCGGATATGCAGGGATTGCGCGGAGGAATACGAGCCCGGCGAGGCGGAACTGGCGGTGCTGGGGCTTGCGGGGCGTCCGGGATTGCGCTTGCAGCGAGGGCGCGGCTGCGCGAAATGCGGCGGCCGCGGCTACGCGGGGCGCGTAGGGCTGTTCGAACTTTACGAGCCGGGAGGTCCGGACTACGGCACGATGAAAGACGACGCGCGCGCAAAGGCGATGTCAGGCGTGACCAGCCTTGCCGAAGTTCTGAGGGCGATAGGGGATTGAGAGCGAGGTAGATGAAATACAGGGCGACAACGGTGGCGCCGGGCGGGCGGCGCGAGACGCTGGAGCGCGAAGGGGAGCGGCGCGAGGACGTGGCGCGCTCGCTGCGCGCAGAGGGACGCGTCATCGTTGCGCTCGAAGAAATCGCCACGCGCGAGGATGCCGGATTCCCGCATTCGCCGCTGTATGCGCTGAGGCGCATGGGAAGCTTCGATGTCGAGATGGGCTTGAGGCAGCTCGCGTCGATGGTCAAAAGCGGCATAACGCTCCTGGCGGCGCTGGAAACGGTTGCGGCGCAGGCGGCGTCGAGGTCTGCGAGGCGGACGTGGGAAGACGTTGCCTCGCGGGTGCTTGCCGGGGGGTCGTTCGCGCAGTCGCTTGCGGCGCATGCCGGGAAATTTGGCGAAATAACGATACGGCTTGCGGAAGTCGGCGAAAAATCTGGCGAACTCGAGCACGCTCTCTCCAAGGCCGCCGATCAGCTTGAGTCGCGCCGCAATTTGCGCACGGCGGTCGTGAATGCGGTTTCGTATCCAATCGTCGCCGTGCTGATGGCGATAGCGGTCAGCGCCTATCTCGTATTGGGCGTCATACCGAAGCTGTCCGAGTTCCTGCGCTCGGGCGGCGCGGAATTGCCGGCGGTGACGAAGGCGTTGGTGGACTTTTCAAACTTCGTTCGCATGAACGGCCTCGCGATACTTGCGGCGATCGGTGCGGCGGCGGCGGCGTGGCTCGTTGTGCGGTTGTGGAAACCGGGCAAGGAGGCGGAGGATGTTTTCTTGCTGCGTTTGCCCGTCGCAGGACGCATCCTCAGGCTTTCCGGGACGGCGCTCTTCTGCCGCTCGATGCAGATAATGCTGGAATCCGGGGTCAGCCTCGTCGAGGCGATGGAGACGGCTTCGCGGCTTTTGGCGAACAGACGCCTTGCGCGTCGCGTGGCGACTGCGAGAGAGAGCGTCGTCGCCGGGCGGACGCTTGAAGAGGCGCTCGCGCCGGCGCGTGAATTCATGCCAATGGTCAGGCGTATGGCGGCGATAGGCGAGGTGACGGGCGCGTTGCCGGAGACGTTTGGCGAGACGGCGCGTTTCCACGAGATGCTTCTCGCGCTCGCCGTGAAGAGGCTGGGGATGCTCATCGAGCCGGTCATGATCGTCGTCACCGGCGGGATAGTCGGCTTTGTCTACATCGCGTTCTTCATGGCGCTATTCGCAATCGCAGGAACGAATTGATTTATTATATTCCAATGGCATGCAATAGATTTTT
>DFGB01000047.1:0-241 GCA_002371135.1 Verrucomicrobia bacterium UBA3761
AACCTTTCAACTTTTCAACTTTTCTCCCAACCAATCCCACCAGCCATGCCAAAAGAAAACAAATCTGCGTACGCCCAGGCCGGCGTGAATATCGACAACAAGATGGCGGCTCTGACCGCTATCAAGAAAATGGTGGCCGACACAAAGACTCTGAACGTGATCGGCGGGATTGGCAGCTTCGGCGGTTTGCACAAAGTCCCCTCGGGGCGCGATGAAATCCTCGTCGCCTCCACCGACGGCG
>DFGB01000047.1:294-10535 GCA_002371135.1 Verrucomicrobia bacterium UBA3761
CCGACGGCGTCGGCACCAAGCTGAAAATCGCCGCCATGATGAACAAGCACGACACGGTCGGCCAGGATATCGTGAACCACTGCGTCAACGACATCCTCGTCCAGGGCGCCTTCCCGCTGTTCTTCATGGACTACGTCGGCGCGGCGAAGTTTGACGCCGTCCAGTTCAAGAACGTCATCGCCGGCATCTGCAAAGCCTGCAAGGAGAACCACATGGCCCTCCTCGGCGGCGAAACCGCCGAAATGCCCGGCCTCTACCCCGCAGGCGAATACGATCTCGTCGGCACCATCGTCGGCCACGTCTCCAAGAAGAATCTCATCACCGGCAAATCCATCCGCGCCGGAGATGTCATCATCGGCTTCCCCTCCGGCGGCCTCCAGACGAACGGCTTTTCGCTCGCCCGCCGCGTCATATTCGACCTCTGCCAGTATTCGTGGCAGGATAAACTCCCCGGCACGAACCAGACCTTCGGCGAAGCGCTCCTCGCCGTCCACAAGAGCTTCCTCAAGCCTGTCGCAAAGCTCATCGAGCGCAAGATCAAGATCCACGGCATGGCCCACATCACGGGCGGCGGCTTCCAGGACAACATCCCGCGCGTCCTCCCCAAGGTCGTCAATGCCGAAATCGACCGCTCTTCCTGGCAAGTCCCGACGATTTTCAACTTCATCGAGCGCCAGGGCAAGGTCGATCGCGACGAGATGTATCGCGTGTTCAACATGGGCATCGGCTACGTCGTAATCGTCCCGAAGTCCGAACTCCAGCGCACCACCAACATCCTCAAGGCGCAGCACCAGCCCTACAATGTCATCGGCGTCATCCGCAAGGGCACCGGCGTTGTGACCTTCAAGGACTGAAAAGCGCTTGGCCTGCTTCGTTCTCAATGGCTGGGCCGCGGCCGAAACGGCCTGGAGCCTGTGCAAATTCAATCGCGATAGGGTTTTCTCCTATCGCGATCATCTTGATGGCGCCACATCGCGCGCATTCGACGCGGCAAGCCGCGTCACGCTTGTCGGCTGGTCGATGGGCGGCACCCACGCGCTCGAACTTGCGCTCCGCTCACCGGAGAAAGTCGCTTCTCTCGTCCTCGTCGCAGCCACGCCCCGCATGATGAAAGACGGCACAGATTGGCCTGGCATGACGGAGCGTCGCCTCGCCGCGCTCGACTACGGCCTGCGGCTTTCCGCCCGCGACACTCACCTCCCGGTCAACCCCTACATCGTAGACGACGAGACCGCCCTTTCGCGAGGGCTCGACTACCTGCGCCGGACCGACCTCCGCGCCCGGCTCGCCGCAAGCGGCGAGGCTCTCTCAAAAATCCCGGTCGCGATTTTCCAAAGCGAAAAGGACGCCGTTGTCCGGCGTCCCCATGCAGATTTTCTCGCATCGGTCTTCGCATCCTCGCGCCTGACCATCATCCCCGGCGCCGAACACGCCCTTCCCGTCGCAATCCCTTCGCTCATCGATTCCGCGCTCCGCGCAAACGGGAAGTAGGAAGCAGGAAGTAGAGCGCATCTCCTGCTCCCTGTTTCGGTCGCTTTAGCGACGGCCCTGACGCCACGCTCTTTGTTCGTCTATGCGCGGCTTGAGCGCCAAGGAGGCGCGGCTTCAGCCGCGCCACGTTCTGTTGCCGTCGCTCGGGCGTGGCGCGGCTTTAGCCGCGCCTCCTTGGCGTACGAGCGCATTTCCTACTTCCTGCTTCGACCGCTTTAGCGACAGCCCTTGGCGCACGAGCGCCCCACCCATCAACCATCAACCCTCTTCTCGCCTACTTGCGCACAGCGCGTAAAATATGATATAATTCCTGCCATGAATTTGCGAAAAGGTTTTCTGTCCACGCTTGCCGTGGCAATGGGATGTACCGCATGGGCGATTGCGCCGGGCGAGTACAATCTCAATGCCGACTGGCGCTTTTCATGGACGAAAGGGCCTCTGCCGCTTTCAAACGCGATGCGCTCGATGGAGATTGGCGGTCTCGGCGTGGAAGCGCCGGGCTATGACGACAGCGGCTGGGAGACTGTGAGCGTCCCTCATCCGGTGAATGCGCACGACTCGTTCGACGAGCGCGCAAGCGATCCGGGCGAGGCGAATTTCAAGCGCGACATGATGTTCTACCGCAAACGCATAACGCTGGACGCCGCGCCGGAGGGCAAGGCGTTTCTGACGTTCGAGACCGTGCGCCAGACGCTCTACGTGTGGGTGAACGGCAAATTCGCGGGCTACTACGAAGCGGGCATCGCGCCGACGGCGTATGACGTGACGGCGCTGTTGAAAGCGGGCGCAAACACGATTGCCGTCGCAACCGACAACACGGCGATGCGCGGCACGAAATATTTCCACAACGAAACGATTCCCGACGGCAGACACGAAATAGGCGACGGCTCCGGCGAGAACTGGCAATGGAATACGACGGATTTCAACGAAGTCCAGGGCGGGCTCGTCGGCGATGTAAAACTCGTCGTGAAGCCGAAGAAGATATACCTCACACTCCCCTTCTACAACAACCTCAAGACGCAAGGCGCGTATGTAACAGCAAGGGATTTCGATTTCGCGGCCGGCGAGGCCGCCGTGAACGTGCGGGCCGAAGTGCGCAACGAGAGCGGCGCGGCGGTGCTGGCGGCGGTCAAGGTCGACATCATAGACGCCAGAACGAAGAAAAGCGTGGCGGCGTTCGCCGGCGCGCCGCAGGAGATTCCAGCTGCAAACGATGCGGGGGTCGTGTTCCCGACGTCGCTTGAAAAGGACGTCTACGAAGCCGCCCCGCAGCCGACGCGCGTCGTCTCGCCCGAGACTGCGTTCATCGCGGCCGCGGGGCGCGCAAAGGCTCTGACGTTCTGGTCGCCCGATACGCCGCATCTCTACGACGTCAGAATAACGCTGGCCGACGCGAAAGGAGCCGTGCTCGATACGACGACGATCCGCACCGGATTCCGGCATGTGGAATACGACGCCGCCGAGGGCGGACTCAAGATCAACGGCAAGAACACGTGGCTCACGGGCTATGCGCAGCGCTCGACGGACGAGTGGGCGGCGATCGGCGTTCCGCCGCAATGGATGCAGGACTACGACGCGGCGCTCATACGCAAATCGAACGCGAATTTCGTGCGCTGGATGCACGTGGCGCCAAAGCCCGCGCCGGTTAGGGCGTTCGACAAGCTCGGCATCGTCAACGCCGCCCCGGCCGGCGACAAGGAGGGCGACGTATCCGGGCGCGCCTGGGCCCAGCGCATGGAAGCCATGCGCGATACGATAATCTATTTCCGCAACTCCCCTTCCATATTCTTCTGGGAGGCCGGCAACAACCAGATTTCCCCCGCCCACATGAAGGAGATGACCGCGATGAAGCGCCTCCTCGACCCGGACGGAGGACGCTTCATGGGTTGCCGCACGCTCAATACGAAAGAGCAGATCGCAGAAGCGGAATATGTGGGCACGATGCTCCACCGCCACGAACAGCCCGCCTTCGACGCGATGGGCGCGCTCGGCAAATTCATGCCGATGATGGAGACCGAATACGCACGCCAGGAATCGCCGCGCCGCTCTTGGGACGACTATACGCCGCCCGACTACGATTACCGCGGCCGCTACTTGAACGGCGGCAAGAAAGAGAACGGCATGGACGTCTACGACCAGACGCAGGAGGATTTCGCGCTCTCGACCGCAAAGGAGTATGCACTATTCTACTCCTCGCGCAACTCCGGCGCCCAGGCGAAGACGTACACATGCTGCGCGGCGCTCTGCTGGAGCGACTCCAACCAGCACGGCCGCCAGTCGTTCAGCGAAAACTGCCGCTCGTCCGGCCGCGTCGACGCCGTGCGCATACCCAAGGAAAACTTCGACGTCTTTCGCGTGATGCAGTCCGGGGACCCCGACGTAATGCTCGTCGGACACTGGTCGTACCCGAAACTCGCAAAAGACAACTACATGTATCCCGTCAAGAAATACAACGGGCATTACATGGAAGAGACGGGGGAAATGGCGCAGCGCGATCCGCTGCACAAAACCGTCTACGCGATCGGTTCGGCGCACGTGGCGAGCGTGGAACTTCTCGTGAACGGCAAATCGAAGGGCGTATGCGCGAAGCCGAAGGATATCTTCGTATATGAATTCCGCGATGTAGACATAACGGAAAGCGGCATCGTGGACGTCGTGGCACGAGACCGCGAAGGCAGGGAGATTGCGCGCGACAGCGTGCGCTCGTTCCGCGGAAAGGGCAAAATCGAAAGCAAAACGCGGCTTGGTCCGAAGGGGTGGCTCGCCGACGGCGCGGATCTCGCGATAGTGGATTTCGCGCTCAAGGATGCGAGCGGAACGGTGCATCCATTCGCGGCGGACAGATTGCGCTTCAAACTGACCGGCGACGCGAAATTCATGGGAGGCTGGAATTCCGGCGTGTTCGGCGAAGCATCGCCCATCGGGAAAGATTTCGTGAATCTTGAATGCGGCAGGGCGCGCGTATTCATCAAAGCGGGACGCAAGGCCGGGCCTGTAAAACTCGCATGGACGTGCGACAACGGAGAAAACGGCGTCGTGGAACTCGCGACGCGCGAGGTAGGCTGCGAAGGCGGCATCCTCGCCGCGCCGCAGCAGGAATTCCCCGCAAACGAACTCACATTCGAGCGCGGAACGACGGCGGTAGCGTTCCAGGACCTCGCGGCCGGCGTGGGAAATGCCGAAAAGTATAAAGTGTTCGTCGACGGCAAGGAAGTAGAATTCCCCAAGGGGCTCGGCGCACCGGTCAAGTTCGACGCCAACACGGGCGTCTCGTGCGCATACGAAAACGTCCTCGCCGCGCTCAAGGCGGCAGGCGCGAAACTTGAATATGCCGTCGAACCCAAGCGCATCCCAGCCTCGAAAAAGTGGCTGCGCGACATGAGTTCGACCCCATACGTGCCTATGATCACCGTCAAGACAGGCGGACGCGAGATAGACGCCTGCGTCGGGTTCACGGAGCTCTTCCTCGACAACGGCAAGGACAAGAATCTCACCAACTGCGAAATATACCGCGCCCGCGCCAAGAGCCCGATCGTGTGCGGCGAACTCGCCGCCCTCGCCGGCTACATCCCGGGCGTCGAAATCAAAACCGACGAAAACGCAAAGAGAGTCGACATCAGCGTGAAATGAAAGAGAAGTTTTCGGTTTACAGAAAAAGTTGAAAAGCGCAAATCGAAAAATCGAAAATCGAAAAATTCTTAAATGGACAACATACTCGAAGTCAGAGACCTCAAGGTCTATTTTCCCGTCAAGAAGGGAGTATTCGCGCATACCGTCGGGTATGTGAAGGCGGTGGACGGCGTCAGTTTCGACTTGCGGCGCGGCGAAACGCTTGGCGTGGTGGGGGAATCAGGCTGCGGCAAGTCGACGACATCGCGTGCGATTCTGCTTTTAAACAAACCGTGCGGCGGCACTATAAAGGTGGACGGCGTCGATATCACGCAAATCCACGGCCGCGATTTGATGGCGTATCGCCGCAAGGTGCAAGTGGTCTTCCAGGACCCGAACGCCTCGCTGAATCCGCGCCACACGATCCAGGAGATCTTGACCGAGGGTATGGTCTACCACGGCCTCTGCCGGAAAGAAGAGCGGCGCGACAAGGGCGCGGAGCTGCTGGAAGCGGTGGGGCTCGGGACGGAAATGCTAGACCGCTACCCGCACGAGTTTTCCGGCGGGCAGCGCCAGCGCATCTGCATCGCACGCGCCATCGCCCTCAAGCCGGAACTGCTCATCTGCGACGAGGCCGTTTCCGCGCTCGACCTCTCCATCCGCGCCCAGGTCCTCGACTTGCTGGGAGACCTCAAAAAGAAACTTTCGCTCTCGTTCCTATTCATCACGCACGACATCGGCGTCGTCCAGCATATCGCAGACCGCATCATCGTGATGAACAAGGGGCGGATCGTCGAGCAGGGAACGTGCGACGAAGTATTGAAAAACCCGAAAGAGGAATACACGAAATATCTAATGGCGAGCGTGCCTAAAATCGGCAAACCGCTGGCATAGTAATAAGTCCCAAGTCCTGAGTCCTAGAAGCCAGCGGCCACGGGTGTGGAAGAGCGTTTTGAGAGAATGATTTTGCCGCACCGGGAGACCTAGGACGCAGGATATAGAGCTTGGAACTGCTAAAGGAATGCGTTTTCTGGAGAAAAAACATGAACGACAAAAAAGCATACATCGAGGCCGGGAAGGCGGTTCTCGGCATCGAGTTCGGGTCGACCCGCATAAAGGCGGTGTTGATCGGCGACGATTTTGCGCCTCTGGCGATGGGCGCCCACGACTGGGAGAACAAGCTCGAGGGTGGCTACTGGACGTATTCGCTCGACGACATCGAAGGCGGGCTTCGCGATGCATATGCGAAGATGGCCGCCGATGTCAAGGCGCAATACGGCATCGAGCTCAAGAAGCTCGCCGCGCTCGGCATCTCCGGAATGATGCACGGCTACATGCCGTTCGATGCAAACGGCAGGCTCCTCGCGGCGTTCCGCACATGGCGCAACACGACGACGGCCAAGGCCGCCGGGGAACTCTCTGAACTGTTCGCGTTCAACGTGCCGCAGCGCTGGAGCGTTTCGCACTTCGCGCAGGCGCTCATCGACAAGGAAGCGCACGTCGGCGACGTCAAGCATCTGACGACCCTCGCAGGCTACGTCCACTGCAAGCTCTGCGGCGTGAACGCGCTCGGCGTGGGCGAGGCGAGCGGCATGTTCCCGATCGACCCGGCGACGCGCGACTACGACGCGACGATGCTGAAGAAGTTCGAGGAACGCTTCGGCCGCGACCTCAAGCCGCTCCTTCCCAAAGTGCTCGACGCCGGCGAGAACGCGGGCGTTCTCACTGCCGAAGGCGCGAAGTGGCTCGACCCGACCGGCGTCCTCCAGCCCGGAGCCGTGATGGCGCCGCCGGAAGGCGACGCAGGAACGGGCATGGTCGCCACGAACGCCGTCCGCGCGAGAACCGGCAACGTCTCGGCAGGCACGAGCGTCTTTGCGATGATCGTCCTCGAAAAAGCGATGAAGGGCTGGTATCCCGAGATAGACGTCGTCACCACGCCCACGGGCAAGGCCGTCGCGATGGTCCATTGCAACAACTGCACGAACGAAATCAACGCCTGGGCGGAACTCTTCAAGGGCGTCTTCACGAAGAAGGAAGGCGGGCTCAACATCTACGGAACGCTGTTCAACGAATCGCTCAAGGGCGACAAGGATTGCGGCGGCGTGGTGGTGGTGCCATATCTCAGCGGAGAGCCAGTGAGCGGTATCCAGGACGCGATGCTCAAGGTAGTGCGCGAACCCGGCTCCAACTTCACGCTCGCAAATTTCATGCGCGCGCAGATCTATTCAGCGTTCGTCTCGCTCAAGATCGGCATGGACATCCTCGCCAAGGAAGACGTCGCGATCGATTCGCTGACGGGCCACGGCGGCATCTTCAAGGACAAGGGCATCGCGCAGCAGTATCTCGCCGATGCGCTCGGCACGAGCGTCACCTGCATGTCGACGGCCACCGAAGGCGGTCCCTGGGGCATGGCGGTCCTCGCCGCCTACACGCTCGATTCGCGAGGCCTGTCGCTCGAAGACTACCTCGACAAGTTCGTCTTCGCCGGTGCCGAAGCCACCACACTCGCTCCTGAGAAGGACGGAGCGGAAGGCTTCGAGCGCTACACCGAAAACTTCAAACGCGCCATCGGCATGTAACGCCGGCGGCGCGCCACCATAACACGAACAAACAAAAAAAGAAAGAGACCTATATGCTGACCTGGATAGACTGGTTGATGATACTCGCCTACTTCGGCGTACTCGCCGGAGTGGTGATGTTCTCGCTCAAGAAAAACAAAATCGAGTCTGGCGAAGACTTGTTCCTTGGAGGCCGCAGCGTAGGGTGGCTGGCGATCGGCGCGTCGATTTTCGCGGCGAACATCGGCTCGGAGCACTTGATCGGGCTTGCGGGCTCCGGCGCGGCCGCGGGCTTGAGCCAGGCGCACTGGGAACTGCACGCGTGGGTGCTGGTCATGATGAGCTGGGTGTTCCTGCCCTTCTACTACAAATCCGGCGTATCGACGATGCCAGAGTTTCTGGAAAGGCGTTTCGGCGCCAGAGCGAGGTGGATACTTTCGCTCGTGTCGCTCGCGGCTTACGTGCTCACGAAGATTTCCGTGACCGTGTTCGCCGGAGCGCTCTTCTTCGAAGTCATGATGCCTGAAGTCCAGCTCACGATCGGCGGCACGACCATCACTTCGTTCTGGATCGGCGCGATAGCGACCGTCATCCTCGCCGGAGTCTATTCTTCGATCGGAGGCCTCTCCGCCGTCGTCTACACCGACCTCGTCCAGACGGGCATCATTCTCGCCGGCACGCTTTCCGTGACCGCATTCGCCCTCTACCACCTCGGACACTCTGGAGTGGCGCTCGCAGACGGTTCCACCGCGCAAAGCATCACCGACGGCTGGGCGGTTCTCAAGCAGACCATCAAATCGACCGGCAACGTCGAGCAATTCGGCCTCTGGCACTCGCTCACGCACAAGGCGTTCCCGTGGCTCGGCGTGGCGATTGCGTCGGCTACGATCGGCGTCTGGTATTGGTGCACGGACCAGTTCATCATCCAGCGCACCCTCGCCGCGAAGAACCTCACGAACGCCCGCCGCGGCGCGATCTGGGGCGGCGCGCTCAAGCTGTGCCCAGTGTTCCTGTTCCTCGTTCCCGGCATGCTCGGCTTCGCCCTCCACCACAACCACGTCAACATCCCAGGACTCGGCCAGTTCGCGATTCCGCTCAAGGCCGCTGCCGACGGCTCGATGGTTCTCAATGGCGACACGGTGTTCCCGACGCTCGTGCAGTCGCTCCTCCCGGTCGGCTTCCGCGGCCTCGTCGTCGCCGGCATGATAGCCGCGCTCATGAGCTCTCTCGCGTCGCTCTTCAACTCCGTCTCCACGCTCTTCACGGTGGACGTCTACCAGAAGCTCAAGCCCGAGACTTCTCCGCGCAAGCTCGTCACCATCGGCCGCACGACCACCGTCGTCATGACGGCGCTCGGCCTCCTCTGGCTGCCGATCATGAAGGCGATTTCCGGCGGCGGCCTCTATCAGTACATCCAGGCCGTCCAGTCGTTCCTCGCGCCGCCGATCGTGGCAGTGTTCGTGATGGGTCTCCTCTGGAAGCGCATGAACCTCCGCGGCGCCACCTGGGGTCTCTCGCTCGGATTCATCCTCGGCATGGCCAAGCTCGCCGCCAACGCCATTTGGGGCGGTGCGGACGGCTACGCGCTCATCCAGGACTTCTACTTCTCAGGCATCCTGCTCGCGATCTCGATCTGCATCGTAGTCGTCGCCTCCCTCACGGCGCCCGCTCCCGCAGAGGTCAACCTAAAGGGCCTCAACTTCCACTGCCTCGATGCGGAATTCAAGAAGGAAAACCGCGAATCCTGGAACTGGATCGACGTCGTTTCCTCCTGCATCGTCGTCGGACTCGTCATCTGCGCCTACGCCTACTTCTGGACTTGGCTTGATTAGTTGGCGGTTGAAAACGGAGTTTCCCATCATGTTGGATTCCCTCAAGAAAGAAGTATTCGAGGCCAATCAGCGCCTCGTGACATCCGGGCTCGTCGTGCTCACATGGGGCAACGCCTCCGCCTTCGACCCCGAGACGAAACTCGTCGTCATCAAGCCCTCCGGCGTCGATTACGACAAGATGCAGCCAAGCGACATGGTGGTCGTGGACCTCGACGGCAACGTCGTGGAAGGCAACCTCCGCCCGTCGTCCGACACTCCCACGCACATCGAATTCTACAAGCACTTCGAAGGCGTGCGCGGTGCAGTGCATACACACTCCACCGAAGCGACCGCATGGGCGCAGGCATGCAGGGAAATCCCCGCATACGGAACTACCCATGCCGATACGTTCCACGGCCCCGTACCGCTCACGCGCTTCCTCACCGAGCAGGAAGTGGCCGAGGCGTACGAACTCAACACCGGCAAAGTAATCGTCGAGCGCTTCAAGGACCTTGAGCCGATGGCCGTCCCCGGAGTGCTCGTCGCAGGCCACGCGCCATTCACGTGGGGCAAGAACGCTGCGGACGCCGTCGACCACGCCATCGCGCTAGAAGCGATTGCCAAGATGGCCCGCCTGACCGAACAGATCCACGCCGCCGCCAAGGCGCCAGGCCTCGTGCCGTATGTCGGCGAGAAACACTATCAGCGCAAGCACGGCAAGAACGCCTATTACGGGCAAAAGTAAAGTTGCCAGTGCGAAAATGTTGCC
>DFGB01000047.1:10626-23207 GCA_002371135.1 Verrucomicrobia bacterium UBA3761
GGCAACATTTTCGCACTGGCAACTTCAAGCGCCACGGCCGCGACAAGCACGGCCCTCCCGCTTTTCACCCTTTCAACTTTTCAAATAGCGTACACAATATCGGACGGAGGGAGGGCGGAGATTTCCATGCGCTCGCCGGTGACCGGGTGGTTGAAGGCGATCGAAACGGAATGCAGCAGCAGGCGGCGGGGCGGACGGCGCAGGCGTTTATCCTTCGCTTCGTCGCCATAGAGTTCGTCGCCGACGATGGGCGAGCCTAAATGCGCAGCGACGAGGCGGATCTGATGCATGCGGCCTGTCTCTATTGTAAACTCGACCAGTGAAATACCGCCTTTTCTGGAAAGGGTCTGCCAACGGGTCTTGGAGTATTTACCGTCCGCGACGCCAATAGCCATGCGCTTTGAGTCCCAAGGCCTGCGGCCGATGGGCGCTTCCAGTACGCCCGATGGCGGCTTTGGTGCGCCGTGAACGACGGCGAGGTATTTCTTTTCGATCGTCTTGTGCGATTCGAAATCCTCCCTCAACTTCCTATAGGCGCGCTGCGTCCGGGCGAAGAGCATCACGCCGCTCGTCCCTGCGTCAAGCCTGTGCACGACGCCAGGGCGCTCGACGCTCCCCACTCGGGCCATTTCAGGAAATTCGGCGACGAGCAACTGGCTGGCCGTCCCCTTCTCGTGGCCGGGCGAGGGATGGGTGAACATGCCGGACGGCTTGTCGATTGCGATTATATCCGCATCGCAGTATAGGGTGGCAAGCGTCAAGGGGCGTCTTGGAATTGCACGGTCCATGGTCCGTGTGCGAGCCAACAGGCGCGAACGGCCTCCGGAGTTGGCGCGACCCAAATGGGCGTCGCCTGATGCCGAAACCACGTGGCCTGGCGTTTGGCAAGCTGGCAGGTACGTATGAAAATCTTTTCCTTCGTGTCGCCCTCGCGATATCCGATGGCGAGGGAGGCTGTGCGGCTCCAAACGGGAAATTCGCGATGAAGGGCGGCTTTTTCATCTTCGAGGCCGCCAGAATACATCTCGTCGAGGCGGCGGGCGATGCGTTCACGCAACACGGCGCGGTCGACATCGAGGACGGGATACTCGGGCGGCGGTTTAGACCACTTCCTGTCCAGTCCGCGCAAGAGCGCGGAGAAATAGAGTCCTGTGCCGCCTGTGACAATGATGGGCTTTGACGCCGGGATTGCGCGGGCCCAGACGGCGGCGGCACGCAACCACGCGCCGGAAGAAAATTCCTCTGCGGGCGTCACGATATCGACCCCGCCCATCGAAAACTCGGCAATCTCCTCCTTCGAGGGCTTCGCCGTGCCGATATCCATGCCGCGGTAGACGAGCATGGAATCGGCACTGAGGATTGCGGCGCCCATTTCGCGGGCGAGAATCGCAGCTATGGCGCTCTTCCCGCTTGCGGTGGGACCGGCGAGGATATAGGCTTTACGCTCCACGCATTTCAGCGAGAATGGCGGCCGCGGCCGCGGCCGGGTCGGGAGCGCAAAGGATGGGGCGGCCGACGACGAGATGCGTAGCGCCGTCGCGGACAGCGTTCGCAGGCGTCGCTACGCGCTTCTGGTCGCCAAGTTCCGCATTCGCGGGCCGGACGCCCGGCGTGACGAACAGCGTCCCCTTGCGAAGAGACTTCGAAAGCACGCCGACTTCGAGCGGACTCGATACAAGCCCGTCCGCGCCGCTTGCGACGGCGAGCCGCGCCATCGAGCGGACTTGCTCGGCGGGGGTGCGCCCGGCGACGCCTATGTCGACGAGGTCGGCCTGGTCCATCGACGTCAGAAGCGTCACGGCGAGAATCTTCGGCGCGGCCGCGCCGAACTCCGCCGCCGCATCGGCCGCCGCGCGAATCATCGCGTTGCCGCCGCATGCGTGAATCGTCATGAGATCGACTCCAAGCTTCCCTCCTGACTTCACCGCACGCTCGACCGTCCGCGGAATATCATGGAATTTCAAGTCGAGGAATATCTTTTTGCCGAGGTCTTTCACGGCCTTGACGACATCCGGGCCCTCGGCCGTATACAGCTCAAGGCCGATTTTGTAGAACGAAACGGCCTCGCCAATCTCCTTCACGCGCGCCACCGCTTCTTCGCGGCTCTGCACGTCCAACGCGACAATCAATTCTGACATGGTAATTACAATTTGCTGGTTGAGAAATTTTCGGTTTTTCGAGTTGTTCGATTTTTTGATTTATTTCATGCATCCCTTTTTTTATCGCAGAGACCCGGGAAGACCGAGAGGCTTTTCAACTTTTCAACCTTTCAACTTTTCTCTCTGCGCACTCTGCGTCTCTACGGTAAAAACGAGAGGCTTGAAACAATCGGAAAATTCTCTATTTCGCCTCGCTCATGCCGTCCGGGAGATGCGGGGTGGCGAGTTCCAGAAGGCGGTCGAGTTTGGATTCGATGCGGTCGAGACGGCGGTCGATTGCATCGGCGCGGGCATCGACTCCGGCGCGAGTGCGCTCGTGTTCGCTCTCGATGGAATCGCGCAAGTCGCGATGCGTAACACCGCCCGTGAAATACAGCGCAACGGCCGCGCAAAAACCCAGCGCCACTGCAAGCAGAAAGAGGAATAGCATCCTCTTCGCTCTGCGCAAGTCGCTCATGACGCAGCCTCCTCTGTCGCGGGCTTCGCAAGCAGTTCGTGGAGTTCCTTGACTCCATTGTGATGCCAGGAGTCTAGCACGAGCGTGCCAGATTCAAGGATGACGCGCGAGATGCCCTTCTTCTCCCACTGTCCATCGTCGACTTTCTTCACATCAGACCAAGCGAAGCGACGCCCCTTCCACGCAAAGCCTTCACCGTCGAAGTCGACCTTTAGGCGCGAAACGACGAACAAGTGTCCGCCTATGACAAGCGCGGCAAGGAACGCGATTGCCATGAATTGCTTCTGACGCGGAATGGCGGAATCGTAAAACTTCTGCGCCGCCGCTTCGCTCTCTGGCTCGGCGTTCTCGTGCGCGGCCATATAAAGCTGGCGGGGGGTCTGGGACGGATAGCCAACGTAGCCGTCATAGCCAAACCAGCATCCCATTCCAACCATGAGAAGCGTGACGGCCAAATGGCGGATGAAGAATTCTTTATTGAGAGAGAGTTTCATTTTTCCGGGCCCTTCTGAACCCGACCATGGCGGGTTCGATGAGAATGTCGCAATTTTTTAGAGTATCTGAACCGATACGGTTGAGGGGCTGGGCGCTCAGGAGCGGCATGGCGGGAATTCTGGCGTCAGAGGCAGGGAAGGTGATTTCGCCTTCCACGCCGGGGAGGCATTCGATGCCTTGACCGGCGACGTTGACATCCGTTGCGCCAATGATGAAGGCATTCGTGCTTGCCGCAGGCCAACCGGCGTCCTTGGGGAAAAAAGTGAACGATGCGCCAGAATCGATGAACACCGTAGCATCGGGCTTTTCGCACTTGAGCGTGATGGTGAGAGGGTCTTCGAGGTTCGTGCGGCGGGCGGGCGCGAACCCCTCGCGGGCGCTCGCCGGCGCCGAGAACTCCACATATCCGCCTCCAAGCGAAATGATGGTCCGCGTAAGCCCCAGCATGTTCATGCCGAGAATGCCATCGAGCTGGCGACGGCTCGCGTCTGCGACGTGCGCGAGATCGAGCACCATCACGGGGCATGGGCCGAAATCCATCTCACCTAATTTGAACGACTTGACCTCGGTGATGGACGGCTCGACTTTGACATTCGTGACGCCGCCAAGGCGGACGGGCTCGAGCGCGTTGCCGGGAAGATTTTTTTCAAGGAAGCCTCGGTCGAGGGTCGTGTGCGTGGCGCCCGTATCGACAAGCAACTTGCACTTCACGCCGTCGATTTCGCCTTCGACAATCGGGAAATTGCTGCCCGGCGCGACCGTGAGCGGGACTTTTGCGCAGAAAGCCGAGCCCGCCGCGAACAGAAACGCCGCGAAGACGGTCGCACGAAGCGATGAAAGTGCGGTGCGCTTCATTCTCGCCCTCTGGTGTTGATATATCCGGCGATGCCGGTTTTGTTTTCCGGGAAGACGACTTCGATTCCTTTATCCTGTAGCGCCATGCGCAGATTGGTCTGGGCGACCTTCATGGAATCGTAGCGCAGCGTGATGCGCTTGTTGACGGTGTCGAGCTTTACGCTCTGAGCGTCGACGCCCTCGTAGCGAGCGAGCGCGACGGCCGCATCCCGCACTTGCGACTCGGCGAGGCTCGGAGTCTCGATTGTCGTCTCGCGCCAATCCTCGCGGCGGCATCCGGCAAGCAGAGAAGCGACGGCAAATATGACGAGAAGTTTTTTCATGGCGTTGCTCACTTGAACGTCGTCGGATCGGAGTCGGGTCCGAAAGGCGAGAGATCGCGCAGGAGTTTGACCACCTTCGGCATTTCTTCAAGCACGTAATCGACTTCGTCCATCGTGTTGTAGCGGGAGAGGGAGAAGCGAACCGAACCATGGACGGCGGTAAACGGGACGCCCATAGCGCGGATTACGTGGCTGGGGTCGAGCGAACCCGAGGCGCAGGCCGAACCTGTTGAAATGCAGATGCCGCGGTCGGAGAGGTGGTATGCGATGGCTTCGCCCTCGATGTACTTGAAGCTGAGGTTCAATGTGTTGGCTAGGCGGTGTTCGCGGTCGCCGTTGAAGACGACGTCCGGGCAGGAGGCCAGAAGGCCGCGCTCCAGCTTGTCTCGCATCGCTGCGAGGCGCTGCGTTTCTTCCTCCATGCCAGTGCGGGCGAGGCGACACGCCGCCGCAAGCGCCATGATGTACGGGACGTTCTCGGTGCCGGCGCGGCGCGAACCTTCCTGGTGGCCGCCAAGCATGAACGGCTTGAGGCGAGTCCCCTTGCGCACGTAGAAAATGCCGATGCCCTTGGGCGCGTGGAACTTGTGGCCGCTCATCGAGAGCATGTCCACCGGCACCTTCTTGACGTCGATCGGGAGCTTGCCCGCCACCTGCACGGCGTCGGTATGGAATATGGCGCCGCATTCCTTGCAGATTTCAGCGATTTCCGCGACGGGGAAGACGGTCCCCGTTTCGTTGTTCGCCCACATGAGCGAAACGAGCGCCCTTTTCGCGCCCTTGAGTTCGGCGCGGAGCGCGTCAAGGTCGATCTGGCCGCGCGAATCGACGCCGAGTTCGATCACCTCGTGCCCCTGCGCCTTCAAGCGGCGGCAGGGCTGCAACACGGCGGGATGTTCCACGGCGGAAGTGATTACCTTGAGCTCCTTGCCGTAGTAGTCGGCCGTGCCGCGTATGGCGGAATTGTCGCTCTCGGTCGCGCAACTCGTGAAAACAATCTCCTCCGGCGAGGCGTTTATGAAAGAAGCGACTTCTTCCCGGGCCGCGGCTACGTCTTTTGCGATCGCACCGCCGAACGCGTGCATGGAACTCGGGTTCCCATACTTCTCGCCGAGAAACGGCAACATCGCCTCCACGGCTTCTGGCGCGACTCTCGTCGTGGCGTTGTTATCGAAATAGACTATGCGCTGCATCAGTTGAACAATTGAAAGGTTGAAAAGTTGAAAGGTTGAAAGGTTGAAAAGTCCTAAAACCTCTAGAACCTCTAGTTCATCCAGGACTTAAGACTGCCAACTACTTCTTCACTCTCAGGACGGTGAGAGAATTTGCGGGGATGGTGAGACCGCCGTCGAGATAGATCGAGGCACCAACGGGGCGGACCGTCTCTTTCTCAAGCGAATTCACATCGCTGCGCTCGCCGGTCAGGAGCGTCATGTGTGCGTGGCCGGTCAGGTTGAGCTTGACATCGAGCGGCTGCTTGGAAGCATTGACGAGTTTGACGATCGTCTCTCCGGTCGCGTCGTCTATGCCGGCGCAGGTGAAGAAATGCTCCTCCTCGCCCATCGTCGCCTCGACGGAAATCGTGCGCGTTGGACGGTTGAGGCTGAACATCTGCTGGACGTAGTAATTCGGCGTAACAAAATTCTTGGTGCCGTTGAACCAAATGAGGTCCGGCCACCACTGCGTGTGGTCGATGCGGGCGAAGAGCGGCGCATAGGACGCCATCTCGACTACGTTGGAGTTGCGCTCGAAGCCCGTCATGGCCACCGCTTCGCAAATCGCGCTCCAGAGGTTGTTCGCCTTGTTCGACTCTTTGTCGTGGCAGGCGTACTCGCCGGCATAGACCTTCGGCTTGCCGCTGCGGGCGTAATCGTCGTAACGCTTGGAAGAGTGCAGGAACCAGTCGGGAGAGCGGTAGTAGTGCTCATCGATGAGCTCGGCGGTCTTGTCGGTATACTTGGACCAGGCGAGGTCGAAATAATTGCCCTCGGAGTCGGGACCCGACGAGCCGACGCAAATTATCTCGGGGTGCTTTGCCTTGATGATCTTCTGAATCGCCTCGTAGCGGTCGATGAAGCCCTGTCCCCAGTTCTCGTTGCCGATGCCGATGTATTTGAGGTTGAATGGCTCGGGGTGGCCCATTTCGGCGCGAACCTTGCCCCATGTCGTCGTCGCCGCGTCCCCGTTGGCGAATTCGATGAGTTCGAGGACGACGTTGGCGAAGTAGTCGATGTCGTCAAGTTCCGTGAAGAGCGCCGGCTTCTGGAACTGGCATGTAATGCCGGCGAGGCAAATCGGCACGGGTTCTGCGCCGAGGGCTTCGCACAGACGGAAGTATTCATAGTATCCTAGGCCGAACGTCTCCCAGTAGAGAGCATCGGGATGGGGGCCGAGATGGAAACTCCAGCGGTTGATTACGCACTCGCGCCTTTCCTTGGGACCGACGGTCCTGCGCCAGTCGTACCAGTGCTGATAGTCGCCCTGCTCGACGATGCAACCGCCCGGGAAGCGCACGAACGCAGGCCTGAGCGCGGCGAGGCGTTCGACGAGGTCCTTGCGCAGACCGGCGATCGTATCAAGCGGCATGAGGCTCGCCTGGTCGAACTCGACCGCCCTGCGGCCCTTGACGAGAATCGAAAGGATGCGGCGCCCGTCCTCGGCCTTTTCGTCGGTGTAGATCCTGACCTGGCCGAACGGGAATTCAAACACGTTCTTTTCGGCCGCGGCGAACTCGGTCTCGAACTTCATCCACTCGCCGAGCTTATAATCGATGCCATCGCGCTCAATCTCGCGCCAGTAGAAGGAAAGTCGAAATTTGGCGCCATCCTCCATGAAGATGCCGTCGTAGCCGCGGTTGCGCACGCCGGCAAGCCCCGTGCCGAACGTCTCTATGCGCAGGTGCTTGGCTGTATTCGGATGCAGGGGCGCGCCATACTGGAACGAAAGCCGCGCCATGCCGCCATCGCGGAAATCCGGCTCCCAACCGTCCATCTTGCAATTCCACTTCTCGTGATCGGCCTGCTTCCAATCGAAACCGCCGTTCGCGAGCTGCTCCGGATAGAGGCCGCCGTCGGCCGCCCAGTTGATGTCTTCAAAGAAGATTCCCCAAAGCGTGGAAGGGACTGCGTGGCCGGAATCCGCACCGCCGAGAGTCACTTCGACCGACCTCTCGGCCGCCACCGCGCCTGCCGTCGCCATTGCCGCCGCCATCGCCAAAATTGTTTTCTTCATGCTGTTTCCTGATAAGATTTGATGTGAGTATATATTATCTCAAATTCCGCCGTTCTTTGCAAGTGGGAACGGAGAATTTTTCGATTTTTCGATTCATCGATTTTCGATAACACACGGATTTGTTCGCGGCTGACGCCGCTCACGCAAGGGCCGTCAGGCCCGAGCAAATCCGTTTGTTTTGGAAATTGGGTGTTGGTATTGGCAACATTTCCCTCTTCCCCCTTTCCTTTTCCCTCTTCCCTCTTCCCTCCTAAACCTAAAAAACCGCCCCCGGGAACCCGGGAGCGGCGAGGAATGGAATGAGAGTTACCAACCTCAAGAACAGATTCGTTGAGAGAGGTTTTGCATGACGCCGTGTCTGCGTCAAGGCTCTAGTCGGCCAGCCGCTTCCATTTTCCAATCCTCGAAAGTATGAAGGTAGAATTGCAAATTACTCCGCAGAAATTTCTATTTTTGCGCGAATGTAGCCGACCGACCCGTCACCTGCAACATCAGAAGGCGCTATTGGCATTAAAAGCGATGTTTCTTCATAATATGCACCTGTGTCCGGTTCGTACTTGTAGAACGATGGAGTGACGGTGACATTGTCAGCCGTAGTCAGCGAATTTCCATCCTTGTCCGTTAGAGCGACGACGAAATAGCCTTTCGAGTCCACGCTCACGGAAACAACCGGCTTGTCGTCCGCATCCGCGGGATCGAGTCCGAGCGCGTAGCAGGTGAAGTAGTTGTAGCCATTCGCCTGCATGGTCGCGGAATTAGCGGCAAGGGCGGTGACAATCTGCTCTTCCGTCATTCCATCGAAACCATCCACATTCGACTTCACCCAGGAGAGCGGAACAGCGACAGTCTCATCGCCTGCTGTGCCATCAGAATCGGCGGCATAACCAGGATGCTTCGAGAGTGTCTTGGTTGTCCCGTCTTCTATCGAAACATACGTCTCTCCGCCAAGCGTCACATCCGCCGCAACCGGCACGACAACCGAGCCACCCTCGACCGTGATCGCCCCCGTGAACGTGGGTGTCGCCGAGAGCGTCAGCGTGCCACTGCCCATCTTCGTCAGCCCGCCGCCAGTGGATTCGCCGTCGCCAGCAAGCACAGGCAGAATCGTCGTGTTAGCGTCAGTATTGACGGTGAGGCCCTTCTCCTTTACGGTGAGCGTGATTGTTCCCTGGTCACCCCAAGAGTCAGTCTGTCCACCGATAATCTTGTCGAAGTTGCCACCGGAGCCGTATTCTGTGAGGGTTCCACCGTTGAAGTTGATTGCCATGGCACCCACGGCGGTGAAGCGGCAAATAGAGAGCTCGCCACCTTCGTTGAGGTTGACTGTGCCGCCATTGACCTTCAGCCACTTCGCGTAGCCGCCTGACTTGTTGATCATGTACCCATCGACTTCGAGTTTACCGCCGTTGAGCTGCACGTCAATCTCGTACTGGAGGCGCGCGCCGGCTTCCACCGTGAGGTCACTTGTTAGCACGATTGCCCCGGCATCACCGCCGTTATTCAGAACACCGCCTATGCGGGAGACTTCCGTGCTATCGCTGGTGGCAACGACCTCGATTGGTACGCTGATCGTGACGGAACCCGACGTCGCGTTCCAGATGCCGGCATGGCTCAACACAATCTTTCCTTCACCGGAAACATTGCCGCGAACATCAAGGCAGTAGCATGTCAACTTGTCACTCAAGGTCTGCGTAATCGTCAGCGTTCCATTCACCGTCATCGATGCGCACGTGGCCGTTCCCCAACCGGTAACGACAACGCTATGTTCGCCCGCCGTGAACGTTACAGGCGTCGTGGCGACAGGAACAAAGCCCAGCGACCAGTTGTCCGCAACCGTCCACTCGTTGCCGCTGACACCGCCGACCCATTCCTCCGCCGTATTGCTTGCATACGCTGTATAGACGCCATTCTTCACGCCTAGCAACGAACCGCTCGCCGCCGTCACCATGCCTGTGAGCGTGTAGCTGCCGGCTGAAAACGAAACACCGGCGGGAAGCACGACATTTTCAGTCACGTTCTTGAAGAGCGTAATCGACGTCGCACCACCAGTGATTGCAGCGGCAACACTTGCATAGAGGTTATTACCGTCCTTGACAACAGCCCATGCAAACGTCCTCGCATCCGAATCCCAGATGATGCCAGCCGTCAAGAGTTCATTAGCGAGAGTGTCTCTGACCGTATAAGTGCTGTCAAGCACTTCAACCACGGCGTCCCTGTTATTCCCTAACGAAAGCAAAGCCTCATCGACCGTGTCATAGTATGTGCTCCCGATTTTCGCGGCATACTGCAGCGTTGTCGTATAGGTCGTCACGCCCTCTTCGATTGTGTCGGAGAGTGTGTAGCCCTCGCCCGCCGTAATCGTGCAGGAATAACCACCCTTGGCAATCTTGACCGATGAGCCGCCGTCGAGAACCGCGCTCTGGCCGTCGGCGAGAAGCGTAACCGTATTCGCGCCAGCCGCGTCAACCGCATCCTGGAGCGTCGCGTAGTACGCGCCGCCAACAGAAGCCACCGCGAGGTAGAGGCCGTCATACCCAAGCACGAGCTTCTCTGTGGAAGCCGCCCCTGCGACCGTAACGTCAATCGTCTTGCCGTTCGATGCCGTCACCGCATTGTGCGCGGCGTTGTAGAGCGTGCCGTTCTCGGCGACCGTGAGGCCGATGAGGGCCGAACCAGCGGTCGTGGGCGCCGCCGCGAAGTCAACGGCGTCAACTTCGAGCAGCCAGAAGTTGCCAATCGTGATGTCGCCAGTATAAGCACCATCGAGTTTGTTGACTACGATGTGACCCTTGCTCGACGAAGACCAGGACGAGGAAGTTCCGGTGTAATTGAGTTCCAGGTCGCCTGTGCCGCCAACGGAGGCGAGGGTCGTGAGGCGAGTGGTCGGCATGCTGCCCTCGGCCTGAACCGTGGTCGGCCATCCGTTCGTCAGCTTCACATTGCCCGAAAGGACAACCTTCGAGGTGACATTCGTATTGCCGTTGATGCCGATATACCCAGCCGTCACACCGGCTAGTTCAATCGTGGAATTGGCATTGCCGAAGTTGTAGAACTTGATTTCCGTGCCATCCGCAGCGGGATCGCCGAGGACACATGTGCCGTTCCAAGACCCCGCGAACATCGCGCAGTTCGGAGCTTTGCTCAGGTCATTGAAGCGAATCGTGCGATTGCCTGTATTGCCGCTACCCCAAATGCCTCCCGCAGGGATGTTGAGCGTACCATTGAAGGTGATTTCGCCAAGGACAACGAGGTTCGTCGGCCCCCAGACCGCACCAGAATCAACCGTCAAAGAAGCGCCTTGGGCAATCACGACGCACGAGCCAGTCGATGTCGTGGAGCTTGCCCCAAACACGACACGACGGTTGCGATTCGACGCATTCGTGAACTGGACGCCGCCAGTGAAGCCAGAATAGTCGCCGGTGATATAGAGGTTGAAGCCGCTTGAACCGACCGTACCGACCTTGAGTGCGCCAGAGCCGGAGAACTTGCCGCTGAAGGTGATGTTCCTTGAATAGTCTCCGCTGATGGTGAGGCCGTTGCCTGCAAGTTCAATACCGCATGTATATGTGCCAGCCTTTAAGCAGCCGGTTGTCACTCCCTTGAACCTGACGGTAGAATTGTTGTTCGCATAACTGTCCGGAGTAAGGTTATTAGATACTGTCAAATTATACAGCTCGCAAACGCCAGCCCACACGTTGTCCTTGTTGTTGCGCAGACATGTCTGCACAGCATTTCCAGGGAGCTGGGTATCGCCAATCCATGTGCCCGAGCCGTTCAGCACGAAGCCGCTGCCGTAGCTCTGGGTGCTGGAGCCTACCGAGATGACGGCATCGTCGCCAAGCGTCACCACGCCGTTGTAGGTGACGGCGTAGGTATAGATGCCTGACTTGCCCGTGAGTGTCACTGCGCCGTTGAAGGTAGGCGGCTGGCCACCTTGAGACGAAATCGTGCCGTTATTAAGCGTGACTGCGCCATTAAATGTCGTGGACGCATATGTGCGGAGCAGTCCCGCCCCCGTCACCGCGCCGTTGACGGTGAAGGTGCCGTTTTCGAGCCAACTGTCATTGCCTGTTACTGCATACGCCGCCGTGTTGTTGGTGAACGCAAGATTGGCGTCGATTGTTATGGCTTTGCTTCCGCCGTCAATGCCGGCGCGCGCAAGCGTGAGCGTTCCAGAACCTGTGATGTTGCCGTAGCACTCGATTTTGGTGTATTTGCTCATATTGGCGTCGGAGGAAATCGTCACCGCGCCATCTACGACCATGCCGCCGCAGTAGCCAGCCGTGCCTTGGGCGCCAGTATAGATCGTCGTGCCTTCGGGGAGCGTTACTACCGTCGCGGAATCCGGCGCATATCCAGTGGACCAGTTAGCCGCCGTACTCCATTTGTTGTCACCGCTACCGTTCGTCCATGTCGCGGCAGTATTGTCGAGCGCCGCGTATGTCGTGACAGTGCCCTCGGTGGTCACAGATTCGACATAGCCGTTCGCCGGCCAGGCAATCCCGCCCCAGGAGAGGCTGTCCGGATTGTCGAGCTTCACCGTTTCGCCAACGCCGACCGTCAGTTTCGAGGGCGTCGCCGCCGTGAGGACGATTGTGTCGTTTTCTTCCGTAAGAGCCGCCTTGGCGTTGTCGAGCGACGTGTAGCCGACGCCACCCACCGTGCAGACGTTCGCAAGCTGGTATGTGACCGCGCCAGTCGTCTCGTCCGTGTCGCTTGTGGGCACCGACCAGTTTGCGGTATCGTTCCAGTTGTAGGAGCCGTCTTGGTTGGCAGTTCCGCCGCCAGTCCACGTGTAGGTGGTGGCGAATGCCGAGAGTCCTCCGCCAACAGCTGTTACGACTAGCACGAATGCGGCGAGGCGCGAGGAGGTCGCGCGCAGCCACGTCCGTGGTTTTAGCAGGTTGTTCATCATGATTTTCTCCTCTCTTTTATTAAAGCCGAAAGTGCGGGGTGGGCGGGTGTACGAGACAAAAAGCGACACCGCCCGGACAGGTTGCTGCCTGTGGGGTTGGTCAGTGGCGCGAATGCGTCTAACTTATTTACATGAGGGGGGGGGGG